>CAVCUC010000118.1:0-2080 GCA_963605225.1 bacterium | reverse complement strand
CCGTGATGTGACGGTATTCTCTACATTCTGTACATCCGCTATTACGAAAGATACTGTTATTGCGTATAAGCAGAATCTGATTGATAGTGGGTATGCCGTACGGAGCATTAATTCCATGTTAGCAAGCATCAATAGCTTGTTTTCGTTTCTTGGATGGTGTGAACTTCGAGTAAGAGCACTGAAAGTTCAACAACAGGTTTTCTGTTCTGAAGAAAAAGAACTGACAAAAGAAGAATATGAGCGTCTATGTCGGACAGCGAAAAAGCACAATGAACGTCTATGCCTTATGCTGCAAACGATTTGTGGGACCGGTATCCGTGTGAGCGAGCTACAATTTATCACTGTCGAGGCGGCGCGAAAGGGCGAAGCGACAGTTTCCCTCAAAGGCAAAACAAGAAGCGTTTTTATCGTCCGTGAATTGCAAAAAAAGCTACTTCGTTATATCTCGAGACAGCAAATCACAGCGGGTGCTATTTTTATTACCAACACCGGTAGACCGATGAACCGTACGAATATCTGGCGGGAAATGAAGAGCCTCTGCGTGGAAGCAGAGGTAAATCCAGAAAAAGTATTTCCACACAATCTGCGACACCTGTTTGCCCGTGTGTTTTACGCTATCGAAAAGGATATTGCTAAACTTGCCGACATTCTCGGCCACAGCAGCATCAACACAACGCGGATCTATATCATTTCAACCGGTATAGAACACCGTCAGCGTATGGAACGAATGCGGTTGATAATATGAAAAAAATCCTCCCTTGCACAAGTGTGCTAGATTAAAATATTAAATAGCCTATTTATCGCGTTTTTTAGAATAAAAATCTCTATATCTTAATGATTTAGGGTTATCTATAACCCTATCTAGTATGATTTTAACCTTTTCTAATTTATTTGATGGTTCATTCATCATTAATGAAAATAAGTCTAGATATCCTTGAATATCTTTTCTATTAAATCCAGAATGTGCCTGTAAGAACTTTTTCAAAAGAAAACACATGTGGTTTACTTCATATAAGGGATTATCTTTATCATCTAATTGTTTTAATGATTTAGAATCATAGGATTCATCTGTTAGCTGTAATTGTTTGATTAAGACACTATGGCTATGTTCCTTATCGTGTATTAAATGGTTCCCTGGTTCTATATGGTTTATAAATGTTTGCTTAGTGCTATTGATTGTAGGCTTTCCTTTTCCTTCTAATTTGAAGTATTTATGATTATGGTTATCAACAGCTATTCCAATAATGTATTTATTCCTAGATATTCCTCTTGGCTTTTTACCGTTTTCTTTTAAGATGATTTCTTTTTTGATTTCGCTATAAAATGTTTCATCTATTTGAACATTACCATATAGCACAATATCATCTTGATATCCTTCTAGTACTAAAAATAGCTTATGTAGCCAATATGCGATTGTCGATTCACTATTTCTACCATTCATTGATATTGAAGAATTACTTTCATAGCTTATTGTTTCAAGAATATATTCAATCCATTCTGTAATTGGTATTTTATGGTCTTCAAATAATGTGCCAGTAAGTATATTGAAGTTTCTATTACATTGCTTACATCGATATTTTTGTAGACCTGTTTTATATATTCCGTTCTTTTTAAAACTAATTGAACCGCAATACGGGCATACTTTTGGTGTATATGTATTTAAAAGATCAGATTCATTAGTATCTGATAATTTCTTATGATGGCAATCAAATGTGTCTAAGTAATTAGAACGAATAAAATCTTCTATGGGCGTTAATTCATCTTTAAAATCCCATGGAGTTTTACGCCTGGATTCATGGTGTTTATTATGTTTCATGTGGAAGTCCTTGTTGTTTAAGCAAATAATGATGTAAAGGACTTCCACATCACAAGTGCATCATTATCTGCTTAAACAATCTTGTAAGTGGCCTATCGGCCTAACAAATTATACTATATTGTCTTAACAGTAGCACACTTGTGCAAGGGAGGATTTTATATTAAAAAAGCTTAATCCAATGATTAACATCAAATTAAGCTTATAAACATTATTTAGAATTCCACTTATTAAACTCTTCATCAGTAGCGAGTACTACATGAGTCT
>CAVCUC010000117.1:0-2309 GCA_963605225.1 bacterium | reverse complement strand
AGCTAATGGTAATAAAACAGAAGTACAATTACTATTAATTCACGCTGAAGATCAATTAATGTCTGCTGAAGCATTTGGTATTCTAGCTAAAGAATTTGTAGAAGTTTATAAAAAAGTGAATTAGTAATCTTAAGGAGGAGATGATCTCCTCTTTATTTATAAGGTGAAAGTATGGAGTCTGTTAAAACAGAAGTATTTAATCCGTATTTATAGCCTGCAATTCGACAAGATGCGATCTACTAATGAAGGAAAACTTCATGTTCGTACTAGTATGGATGGAGAAAATAAGGCATCTATCGTACTAAAACAATTTGAATTAAAAGAAAGTTGTGAAAATAATGAATAAAGTTAGAACAATAATTACTACAGATATGGAAGTAGATGATATGAATTCATTAATCCATTTATGTTTATATTTAAACGAAATGGATGTATTAGGAGTTATTTATACATCAAGCCAATATCATTTTAATGGAGATGGGATACATACTTTAGGAGAAATTACACCACATTATCGTACTAGTGGTTTAGCTGGATTAAAAAGGCCTAGAACTAGTTTTGGACCTGACAAAGAAGGAAAAAATCTAAAGAGTTTTAGACCATTTCCTGTAGGATGGATAGAAGAGTTATGGAAAGGGCCATATGCTAAAGCATATTCATCTTTAGTGCAACATGACACTTCTTATCCTACTGCTGAACATTTATTAGAAATCACTAAATATGGAAATATTGAGTTTGAAGGGGATGTACGTTTTGATACTGAAGGATCAAATTTAATCAAATCCTATTTATTAGATGACAATATGGAACCTATTTATCTTCAATCTTGGGGTGGTATTAATACGATTGTACGTGCTTTATTATCGATTTATGAAGAATATCATAATCAAGATGTATGGGAATCTGTATATCATAAAGTAGTCACAAAGACACGTATCTTAGGCGTAAGTAAACAAGTTGGACAAGATAATAGTTATTTAGATAACAAAATACCTGAATTATATCCTGACTTAATTCTTTTATATCCAGAACATATATATGGAGCATATTATGCCTCTATTGCTTCACAAAAGGATATAAGAGAAATGTTTCAAGCAAAATGGATGCTAGAAAATATCCATAATCATACAAGTGATTTAATGGATACATATCACTTATATGGAGATGGAAAAAGAGTTGAAGGAGAAGCGGAAGTATATCAATTTGGTATAAATGCAACACTTGATTTTGGCTTTCCTGGTACTACTCCTACTCATTTTGATGCGTATGATTTTATTGGTGAAGGTGATAGTAATACCTATATTCCATTAATATCTTTTGGCTTAAGAGGACTAGAAAATGATCACTATCCAACATTACTTGGTAAATTATACGTAGATGAAAATGAAAAGAAACAAGGAAATATCTTTACAGGAGAAAATGTTCCTTTTAATCCATTTATTAAAGCTTATCAAGAAGATTTTGCGGCTAGAGCAGAGTGGTGTTACTTAAGCTATGCTGAAGCAAGCCACGCACCAATCATCCAATTAAATCAATGTGATATAAATGCTAGTGCTAATGAAACTATTGAAATAGGGGCATCTATTACAGAAGTAAATCAGCGAGATTATGCTGTAATGTGGGAGTATTTTCCAAACTATTCAAAATATGATGGAAAAGAGATCGTTCGTCCATTTGAGCCTTGGTTAGCAAACACAAGTATTTCTATACCAAGTGACGCAAAAGAAGGAGATTATTTCACATTGATTTTACGTGTGCAAAATAAGGCAAAAAAACCTATGACTTCTTTTGGACAAGTTGTGATTCATGTACATTAGTAATGCCTGGTAAAGCTAAGGTATACTTATGAATCATCAAAATAACATAGATTACAACAATTAATTCGGTAATAGGCATTGTGAGCCAAATCGCATTAGCGTTAATTAGAGTAGGAAGTATCATAATCAAAATACCACTAATGACTAGACCTCTTGCGACAGATACAACGAACGCTATTTTCGGTCTCATGATTGCTTGGAAATAATATGTTGAGAATATATTTAGTGGCAGTAGTAAAAATGATAGTGCATAAGTACGAATGATTTTAGGTGCTGCTTCTAGTATTTCTTGTGTTGGCATCATGAAAATACGAATATAAACATTTGGACAAATCATACTCAGAATAGTCCAGAATATACCAAAAAATGCGGCTGTCCAAAGTGCAAGTTTAAGCGTTTCTTGGATACGTTCACCTTTACCGGCACCAAAGTTTGTAGAAATAATAGGTTGAGAAGCTTGTCCAACGCTATATGCACAACATTGCACAAAAG
>CAVCUC010000116.1:0-2356 GCA_963605225.1 bacterium | reverse complement strand
CATAGAAACAATTGCTTTAGATAGGGCTTGTCTAGAAATATATAATCGTTCCGCAGCTTTTGTTATATTTTTATCTTCGTATAGAAATTTATAATAGCGTAAATAGTTGATATTCATAATCTGTCACCTAAATTTATGGTAACTTTATCGTTACGTACATGCAACCAAAAGTTTACATCTATCATATTAAAATTGCTTTTATATCGAATTTGTGAAAAATATAATAAATTCAGGAGGGATTTATGAAAAAAATCACAAGTTTATTATTGAGTGCATTTATGGCAATAAGCTTAAGTGCATGTTCCAGTAGTTCAGAATCTACTGGGAAGTACACTAGTGGTACTTATAGTGGTACCGCTAAAGGTTTTGGTGGAGATGTTACTGTTACATTAACTGTTGATTCCGATAAAATTACAGATGTAACAATCGATGGTAAAGATGAAACAGAAACAGTAGGTGGTGCTGCTTTAGAAACTCTAAAAAATGAGATTCTTGAAAAGCAATCTTCAGAAATTGATGTAGTAACAGGAGCAAGTGTTACTAGTGCTGCAGTTCAAGAAGCAACAAAAGCAGCATTAGATAAAGCAAGTGGAGTAGAAACTTCAGCAACTAATTCTTATACAGCTGGAACATATACTGCTAGTGCTCAAGGGCATAACGCAACAGTAACATTAGATGTTACATTTAGTGAAACAGAGATTACTGATATTACAGTAACTCAATCTTATGAAAGTCCAGGTGTATCTGACCGTGCATTAAGCGATATACCACAAGAAATTATTGAACATCAAACATTGAATGTAGATGTTATTTCTGGTTCAACTGTTTCTAGCAATGCGATACTTTCAGCTGTGAAAGATGCAGTAAAACAAGCAGGCGGAGATCCTAATAATCTATCTACACCTATTGAAAAAGAAGTTCCTGAAACAACTGATTTAACAGCAGATGTTGTTATCCTTGGTGGCGGTGGAGCAGGGTTATCCGCAGCAGTATCTGCTACTGATGAAGGAAAGAGCGTAATTATTTTAGAAAAAGAAGGATATGTTGGTGGTAACACAATGGTTTCTGGTGGGATTTACAACTGTCCTGACTCTGATTTACAAAGTCAAGTTGAAATGACAGATGGTGTAAAACAATTAATTGAAGATGCACTCGCTGAAGAACCGGCAAATGATGAACATGCCGAATTAATTTCAGCTGTTCAAAAAGAATGGGATGAATACAAAGCGAGTGGTCGTACAGATTTATTCGATAGCGTAAATTGGTTTACATTACAAACATATAATGCTGGTGACCATGTAGGTGATTTGAAACTAATCTATACAATGACATCAAACGCAAAAGACACATTGGATTGGTTAGTAAATCATGGTTATGAATATCAAGATCGTATTGTACAAGGTGCAGGTTCTTTATATCAAAGAACACATAAATCAGTTGATACAGCTGGTATTGGATTTATCAAAGCATTAACAAATACTCTAGAAGATAGAGATTGCAATATTATGTTAGATACAGCTGCTAAACACATTGTCGTTGATGATGAAGGAAATGTTACTTCTGTTGAAGCTGAAGATAAAGATGGAAATACTTATACAATTCATGCAAATAATGGTGTTGTTTTAGCGACAGGTGGATTTGCTGGAAATCTAGAAATGGTACAAAAATATAATACATCTGGTAAATGGCCTGACTTAACAACTCGTAAGAGTACAAACCTTCCTGGTATGACAGGTGATGGTATTACAATGGCTACTGAAATTGGTGCAGGTCTAAGAGATATGGATCAAATCCAATTATTACAAACAACAAGTCCTAAAACAGGAAATTGTACTTATGGATACGTAGCACCTCAAGAAGCTGCTGGATACTTATTCGTTAATTCTGATGGTGAAAGATTCATTGGTGAAGATGGTAGAAGAGATGATATTTCATTAGCTGCTTTAGCACAAGAAGATGGTTTATTCTACATGTTAGAATCTGGTTCGGTAATTACAGATCCTGATAATACATATGACCTAACAGGTGTTCCACTAAGTGAATTGTTAAATTCTGGTGATGTTATTAAGGGAGATACATTAGAAGATTTGTGTTCTAAACTTGACTGGGATTATGAAACAGTAAAAGCTGAAGTTGATGCATATAACGAAAATGTTAAAAATAATGCATCTTCTGATGAGTATGGAAGAAAGTTATTCACAATCTTACAAGAAGATGATCCTTGGTATGCAATTCCTAGAACACCATCAGTTCACCATACAATGGGTGGCGTAACAATTAATACTGAGACACAAGTATTAAAAGAAGATGGAAGCATTATCAATAATCTATATGCTGCTGGTGAAGTGGTTGGTGG
>CAVCUC010000115.1:0-2512 GCA_963605225.1 bacterium | reverse complement strand
ATCAATTTGAATCTAAAAGAATATTATCTAGTTTAGATTTAGATTCAAACTATCTAGTTTACAATCCTCTTATTAGTGATCCAGAACATGACTGGTTTTTAGACATCAAACTATATAGTGATGAATATCGTGCAGATAAGACTTCTCGTTTAATGCAAGATCTACATATCTTAAATACACCTGAACTTAGAAAAGAAGTTCAAAAATTTAAGGGATACTTTAATGCGACAAGTAGATGTAAAACATTTATATCACTTAATCAAAACATTGATAAAAAGAGTTCATTATATATGACATTATTATCAGCTATTTGTGGTGTGAAAGAAGTTAAACCAGAAGAAATTATAAAGGCGGTTATTGCCGATGGACCAGATATTAATAATTCGATTAAACTTGAATTATTAAAGTATAATGCGAGTGATTTATTTTGGTCATTAGTATTCAAAACAACAGGATTTAATAATTCAGAAAATATTGATGACTTAGTTAATCATGTTGTATTAAGTTCCATTTCTAGAACTACTTCCGAGAACTTACTTTCAGGTTTAGAAAACAAGTATTCTTCTGTATATAGCGGGTTCTGTTATGATTTGGTATTTAATTGGATTCATGGAAGTGATAAAGAATCATTTAAAGTAGTAGCTGAATATGTAATAAATAATTTAGACCTATTGAATCGTTTTAATAAATTTGAAATAAATGATTTATTAAATATAGATGCACTATATATAATTGATGAAATAATCTTATCTAAGTTAATGCATCAAATTATCAATAATTCTATTGATGCTGATTCAATATTATCGATAGTAGAGAAAAGAAGAACGTCAGCTTGGTATGATGACTATTCGTATTTTTATGATGGAATTTACCAAGTGGCATTAATGAAGAAATTCCATGAACAACATACTTCTTCTTTCCATCATGTTAGTTCAAAAGAAATGTGGGAAGCATATACAAATGATTATTATCAAATGGATGCATTATATAGAGGATTCCATATTTCCTTTTCAACATGTTTACAAACAATTCATCCTTCTTTAGATGATAGTTTTAAAGATTTAGCAGATTATGCAGAAAAAGAATATAAGAATTGGTACTTAGATAAACTTGCTTCAAATTGGAATAATGTAATAGAAGAAGATTTAAAAGATACAGGTAGATTTAAAGGTATTGATCAACAAGTTGACTTTTATCAAGATGTTGTTAAAAGAGTTGATGGTAAAGTGTTTGTGATTATATCAGATGCAATGCGTTTTGATGTAGCATATTCTTTAGCTAAACAGCTTGAAATAGAAACGAAAGCTGATGTTGAAATATCTTCCATGCAAGGTATTTTCCCTACGATTACAAAGTATGGTATGGCAGCTTTACTACCACATAAAAAATTAGAAGCAATCGAAAATAATGGAACTACTAAAGTGTTGGTTGATGGTGGTCCTAGTGAGATGAGTGATCGTGATGGTATTTTAAAGACATATAGTGAAAATAGTGTAGCTTTAAAATATAAAGACATTATTACCATGAAGCGTGCTGAAAGACGCGCTGCAACAAAAGGGAAAGATATCATCTATATTTATCATGATACGATTGATGCTTCTAGCCATAATGATGAAGCTAGTGTATTTGATGCATGTGACAAAGCAATTAATGAAATCAAGAACTTAGTAAATGTGATTTGTGGTGAATTAAATGGACTCAATGTTTTAATTACATCAGATCATGGTTTCTTATATACTTATAGGCAATTAGATGAATCAGATAAGATGGAACGTTCTTCTTTTAAGAAAGATATTATTGAACAAGGAAGACGCTATGCAATAACAAGTGATAAAGCTAATCCTGATTTCTTAATGCCTGTAAAAGGAATATATAATAGCTCTAATATGTTGGGTTTTGCGCCTAGAGAAAATATTCGTATTAAAGGCGTAGGTGGTATTAACTTTGTTCATGGTGGTGTAAGCTTACAAGAAATATGTGTGCCAGTTATCAAGTATAAATATGTAAGATCGGGATATAAAGCTTACAAAATCAATAAAGATAAATATGATACAAAACCTGTGACAATCGCATTGTTATCATCTAATCGTAAAATTAGTAATATGATCTTTAATTTAAGTTTCTACCAAAAAGAAGCTGTAAAAGATAGTTTTACGGCATGTACATATAATGTTTACATTGAAGATTCAGATGGTAATGTTGTTAGCGATGTTCAAAAAATCATCGCTGATAAGACAAGTACCATCGCAAAAGATAGAGAGTTTAAATGTACATTTAATTTAAAATCACAAAAGTTTAGTAATACAGATATTTATTATCTTGTAATCAAAGATGAAGCAGGAGTTCAAATTCCTGTAAAAGAAGAAGTACAAATTGATATTGCGATGGCAATTGATGAATTTGATTTCTTTAATTAAGGGGGATCTATGAATAAAACCGCAATAAAAAATTATGCCATATGGGCTAGAAATGAATTAATAAAACAAGTAACTCAAAAGGCATATGAATATGA
>CAVCUC010000114.1:0-2566 GCA_963605225.1 bacterium | reverse complement strand
GGCATAAGCATATTTGGATCTGCTGCAGCGTTTAAATCACCAAATTCTTTATGATTATAGGCAATTTGTCCACTAGCTCCAATCATTGCTGCATTATCTGTACAACACCATAGTGGTGGAATGACAAGTTCTGTTTCCGTGATATTTGCCATTTCTTCTTTCATCATTTCACGTAATCTACTATTTGCAGCAACGCCACCCGCAAGAACAATCATCTTTGGCTTATATTCTTTAACTGCATTGATTGTTTTTGATACAAGCATATTTAGTGCTGTTTCTTGGAAAGCATATACTAAATCTGCAGGAGATATCTCATTTCCTTTACGTTCTTCTCTTTCTTTTAATTGTAGAACTGCTGTTTTTAGTCCGCTAAAAGAGAAATTATAAGGATTATTTGTTTTAGGTGTTGGTAAAGTATAGTGAGGTTTACCTTGTTTTGCTAATTTATCTACTACTGGTCCTCCAGGATATCCTAAACCTAAGACTCTAGCTACTTTATCATATGCTTCACCAATCGCATCATCTTGTGTTGTACCTAATACTTCAAAGTTCCAATCGTTTTTCATCCAAACAAGTTCCGTATGTCCACCAGACACAACTAGAGCCATTAATGGGAATTTTAGGTCACTCACAAAAGCATTAGCGTAAATATGTCCTGTCATATGATTGATAGGTAATAGTGGTTTATGATAAACCCAAGCAAGTGTTTTAGCAGCTTGTACACCAACGTGAAGTGAACCAATTAAACCAGGTCCTTTAGTATAAGCAATTGCATCAATATCATCCATAGTAACTTTTGCTTTTTCTAAAGTCTCTGTAATTACCGTAGAAATATTTTCTACATGAATTCTACTCGCTACTTCTGGTACTACACCACCATACAATGTATGTACATTAATTTGGCTAGATACAATATTAGAGAGTATTTCTTTACCATCTTTTACTACAGCACATGCTGTTTCATCACAACTTGATTCAATTGCTAATATTAAAGTCATAAATTACCTCCTAAAGGTTTCATCATAAGGTATGCATCCTCATGATTATCATCATAATAATTCTTTCGTATATTGATTTGTATAAAACCATTTTTTTCGTAAAGCTTAATTGCTTTTTCGTTTGATACTCTTACTTCAAGGGAAATATTTTCGCATCCCTTTTCTTCAGCATCTTTTGTAATATAATCCATCATGATTTGGCCATATCCTTGTTTACGATAATTTTCTTTCACACCAATTGTCGCAATTTCAGCTCGTTCAAAAATCACCCAATAATCAAAGTACGCAACAATCTCATTATTTTCTACTACTACATATGGACTAGCGTAAGGATTATCATGAATTTCATATATGTATTCACTTCTTGGCCAAGGAGAAGAAAAGATTTGTTTTTCGAGAAGATCAATCTCATCAAGATCTTCATCTATCATTCGACGAATCATCATTTTACTAAATAAGACTCACTAGGCTTCAAATATTCTGGTACAACCAAATGAACATTTTCACTCTTTTTCCATTCACTCTTTAGATTCAAGAAATTTTCGGCAACATCAGGGTAATAGTCTTCTTTTCCTACTAAATGACCATCACCAATAATTGTATAATTAGAACAAATATCTTTTACTTCATCGATTGTTCTAATTGCAAGTGGTAACGTATTTTGCGTATTGTTATAAGCTGCACTATATACGCGACTTCCTCTAGCATCTAATAGAACCAAACAATTTTCTAAGTTGCCTGCATAAAGTTGTAATGTACTAATTGTATATAAATCAATCTTCTTAGTTGCAGCAAAAACTTTAGCAATTGTCATGGCAATTCTAACACCTGTATAACTTCCAGGACCTTCTGTAATCGCAATCGAATCAATATCTTCTACTGTCTTATTAGATTCCTTTAATAGTTCTTCTAACGCAGGAAAAATCTCTTCAGATTGTTTTTTCCAACATTCTCTTTGAATTTTTGCGACAACTTGATTCTCATCTATTAAAGAGACAGCAAGTAAAGTATGACTAGTATCCATACAAAGTGTTAACATAAAATATCCTCCACTAAAGTTTCATATTCTTGACCATGAGCATCAAACGTAAATTTTCTAGAATCTCCTTCTTCTAAAGTAATAGAAATAGAAAGATAATGTTCTGGAATTAATTCAGGAACAAATTCACTCCATTCAATAACAGTTAAACCGTCATCCTGAAGAAATTCTTCAAATCCTAAATCTTGATGTAAGCCTTCTAAACGATATGCATCTATATGATATAAAGTCATACGACCATAGTAAATTTTTAATATATTAAAAGTAGGGCTTGTAACATTTCTTGTAATACCTAATCCCTTTGCAATACCTTGTGTAAGAGTAGTTTTACCTGCTCCTAAATCACCATTAAGAAGGATAACCATATTCTCATGAACATGTTCTCCTATCTTTTTTCCTAGGTTATGCGTCTCTTCAAGATTATTTGTATAGAATGTTTGCATACATATACCTCCAGATACCAGAATCCATAATACCACTATTTTCCAAAGAAAATAAAAAAAGAACCGGCAACGAACTAGATTCACTC
>CAVCUC010000113.1:0-2610 GCA_963605225.1 bacterium | reverse complement strand
GCAACAAGATTTATGAAGCTAAAGGATGCAACGTTGGCGGATATAATCTAGTTAGAACTTCTGTTGAAGACTAATTCATTCATAAAAAGTTTATAAGCTCTTATATTGTGGTAACTCATGATATGAGAGCTTTTTCTTATACTTCATTGACATTTGAAGTTGATTGTCTAGTGAATTTGCTAAAAAACTAACAAAATAATAATTTTAGTCATAAAAAGAGAATATAATTGCTTATAAGAAAGGTTAGTACAGTAAGTACTATTGGGAAAAATAATGAAAAAATTATTTAAAAGCGTGTTAGTGACAGTAGCTTTATGTATGCCACTAGTAGGTTGTTCAAGTGGAACAATCACTGATGAGCAAGGAGCGAAGTGGGCTGAAGAAAATGGCTATGTCAAAGTAGATTCAACAAGTGAGGCTACAGCATCTAGTTCTCCTGAAGAAGAAACAGATACTACAACTAGTGCAACAGAAAAGAAACAAGGTGGGGTTAATTATGGTGCTATTGAGTGGGATGAAACACTACAAACGGCAGCTATAAAAGAATTCTTAAAAGGTGGCAAATACATTGGTGATGCAAGTCTTTTACAAGATGAGACAGGCTATAACTATCGTGAAATGTATCAAATGGCTACAGTAAGAAATGGTAAACCAGTGAATACAAACCTAGAAATGGTATTAGATGCTAGTGATTTACATTTATTAGGTGTATCTGAAGCAGGTACTGGTAAAACACAAGACTTCGAAAAAGATCCAAATGTATCGATTAGTTGGGTTCGTCAATTACATGAAGAAGATGAAGCAACATATAACTACTATTGTTCTTATGGTGTGCAATATGATGGTACAGTGAAAATCTATACTGCAAGTGATTTAGAAACAGAAGAAGGACAAAATGCATTAATCAATCTATTTGATAAGTATTATCCAACTTTAGCTTCTACTTGGGCAGGATATGGTGCTAGCTTTGCGGATAAGACAGATGATGCTGAAATTCGTGCAGCGAAACTAGAATATATTACAAATACTGTAAGTAAAGGTGCGTCAGTATATTATGAAATCATTCCTACAAAAATTGTAATTACAGCTCCATTCTTAATGAACTTATCACCTACAATGGCTAACGCTGCTAGATTTACAACAGAAATGACAGGTGCTTCTAGTAGATACAATTATTCACTAGGTTTAACTGATGAATTTATTGATAAACTAGTAGACTATAAAGCAGCATTTATCGCAGATGATACTGGTAAAGAAGAAGTAACTGCATACTATTCAACAGGAATGTTTCCAACACTAGATGAATATTGCAAATCTATGTCTACTCCTACTAGCTTAGAATATGCACTAGATGCGACTAATGCGGCAGGATTAAAGACACAAACAACTTATCTTCCTTGATTAAACTACATAGCTTATGTACAAAGAATACATAAGCTATTTTTTGTTTAAAATATGGGCTTAAAAGCATGCAGTTTAGTATTATTTATTTGACTACAAGTGCTGTAAATTCTATAATTTAATAGCAACAAAAGGAGGTCTTTTAAGACAATATGACAGATGTAAGAGTTGCTATTAATGGTTTTGGTCGTATCGGCCGTCTAGCTTTCAGACAAATGTTTGATGCTGAAGGTTATGAAGTAGTTGCTATCAACGATTTAACATCACCTAAGATGTTAGCTACTTTATTAAAGTATGATTCTGCACAAGGTGGTTTCTGTGGTAAGTTTGGTGAAAACAAACACACAGTTTCTTATAAAGAAGCAGAATTAGCAGAAGATGGAAAGACTGTAAAAGTTCCTGGTTCTATCACTGTTGATGGAAAAGAAATTACAATCTATGCAGTTCCAAAGGCTGAAGAATTACCTTGGGGCGAATTAAACGTAGATGTAGTTCTAGAATGCACAGGTTTCTACACATCTAAAGCAAAAGCTGAAGCTCACGTTAAAGCTGGTGCTAAAAAGGTTGTTATCTCTGCTCCTGCAGGAAACGATCTTCCAACAATCGTTTACAATGTAAACCATGAAATTCTAAAGGCAGAAGATACAGTAATTTCTGCAGCTTCTTGTACAACAAACTGCTTAGCTCCTATGGCTAAAGCATTAAATGACTATGCTCCTATTTCTTCTGGTATCATGACAACTGTTCATGCTTACACAGGTGACCAAATGATTCTTGATGGTCCACAAAGAAAAGGTGATGTACAAAGAGCAAGAGCTGGTGCTTGCAACATCGTTCCTAACTCAACAGGTGCTGCTAAAGCTATCGGTCTAGTAATTCCTGAATTAAATGGTAAGCTAATTGGTGCTGCTCAACGTGTACCTACTCCTACAGGTTCTACAACAATTTTACATGCTGTAGTTAAAGGTAAGGATGTTACTGTTGAAGGTATCAACGCTGCTATGAAAGCTGCTGCTAACGAATCATTCGGCTATACAGAAGAAAAACTAGTTTCTAGCGATATCATCGGTATGAGATTTGGTTCATTATTCGATGCTAACCAAACAATGGTTGCTAAGATTGATGATGAAACTTACCAAGTACAAGTAGTTGCATGGTATGATAACGAAAATTCTTACACTTCTCAAATGGTAAGAACTATTAAGTACT
>CAVCUC010000112.1:0-2632 GCA_963605225.1 bacterium | reverse complement strand
ACACTAAATGACACGAATGCTATTTTTGCATTTGTTGAAAGCATAATAAAAGGCTATATCTAACGCTAGATATAGCCAAGTAAAATATTACCAATTTGTAATATCAATCATGTTTGTTCCAAGCACTACACTACCATCAATCTTCATTGCGGATAAGTAGTAGTCACCAGTTTCAGGATTGTATCTCATGGAAATAGCCATTGTTGGATTATTATCTTTTTCTTCATTTGTTTCTTTATCCCAACATCTATTTTCTTGATAAGTATTGAAGCTAATGTTGTAATAACCATCTTCTTGTACTTCAGAGACTACATATGAGTCTAAATCAATATATGTATATTTAGCTTCAAATCCTAAACCAGAATTGTAATTGGTATAACGATCTTGTATTTCTAATCTTAATGAATCTGTAACATGACCTAAGCTTTGAATGTCGCCACTATTATATGCATTAATATAATCTGCATAGAATGAAACATATAAATGAGAGACACTAGAGAAGTAGCTATGATCTTCATCGTAGATTGTTGTATCAATTGCTTCAGGAGTAGGTGTAACAGGTGTGATTGTTTCTAGTGGTTCTTCTGTAGCACCAATGTGTTTAATCTCTGTATGGAAGATACCATTTACGCCATCAATACCTTTATTAATAATAGAAGGTTTAAAGAATACAAGTAACACTGTTCCTACAACAATAATTAATAAGATAATACCTAATACGATAGGCCAAACATGTTTTTCTTCATATTCATCTTCAAAATCGTCTTCATCATCGTATTCTTCGTCATCTTCATCTTCAAATAAGAAGCTTTTGTGTTTTTTATTCTTTTCTTTCTTGATTGCTTTAGGAGTAGTTTCTTCGTAGTCGTCTTCCTCTTCATCATCGTCATCATCAACAAAGAAGAAACTCTTACGCTTCTTAGGTTTCTCTTTCTTAACAGGAGGAACTGTATGATCTTCATCATCATCCTCAAATGTACTTGGTGAAGAAACATCATATGGGTCAGTATCTTCTAATTGTTTACGACGAGCTGAGCGAGACAATACTTTTCTTTCAGGAACTTCATGTGTGTCTTCTTGCACAGGTTCTTCTTCTGTATCTTCAAAAACTTCATTACTAGTAGTAGGAGAGAAAGAAGGGATTTCCCAAGCAAAAGGACTAGTCTCTTCTACTTTATTTGTTGTAGAAGTTGTCTTTTGAATAGGAGTGCTACTAATAATAGGTTCGTCTTGCTTTACTTGTTTAACACTAGGTGTAACAGGTAAGTCAGAACCATCTCCTTTTACAATATCATCTAGTTCACTCATCAATGAATTGATTACATGAGTTTGACCTAGTAAATCATCAATAGGGATATTTTGATCTTGAGGATCTACAGATGCATTTGTGTGATCTGTAAATTGGCTATAGTTAATATCACTATCATCAAGAATCTCTAGTTTTGTTCCACATTTGAAGCAATATAAAGACCCTTCAGGTAGTGTGGCGCCACAGTGTGGGCAACGATTTGTCGTTTCCATAACGAACCTCCAATTGTATATAGAAATAAAATACATTTATTATTATAAAATCAATTGACGATAAAAGAAAGTTAGGATAACATAAATAGGCACATCTTTTTAGTGTGCGTTCATGCGTGGGAGGATGGCAACTCATCTGTTAACCACTGCATGTGGAAAAAAACTTATAAGGAGGAAAGCCACATGGCAAAGAAAGTTGCAAAAGTTTGTAAGCTTCAATTCCCTGCTGGTGGAGCTAAACCAGGTCCAGCTCTAGCATCTGCAGGTATTAACATGCCTAAGTTCTGTACAGAATTCAATGACAAAACTAAGGATCGTCACGGTGATATCGTTCCTGTTATCATCACAGCATATGAAGACAAATCATTCGATTTCGTCATCAAAACAACTCCAGCTGCAGTTCTACTAAAGAAAGCAGCAGGTGTATCAAAGGCATCTGGAACACCTAACACAGTTAAAGCTGGTAAAATCACAGAAGCTCAACTTCGTGAAATCGCTGAATACAAATTACCAGATTTAAACGCTAACGATGTTGAAGCAGCTATGAAAATCGTAGCTGGTACAGCTCGTAACATGGGTATCACAATTGAAGGCTGGGAGGAAAAATAATCATGGCAGGAAAGAAATATACAGCAGCTCTTGCGATGGTTGATCGCAGCAAAACATATAGCTATGCTGAAGCAGTTGCTTTAGCAAAGAAAACTACTACAACAAAGTTTGATTCTTCTGTTGAAGTTAGCTTCTCTCTAAACGTTGATCCACGTCAAGCAGAACAAAACATCCGTGGTGCTCTTGTTCTTCCAAATGGAACAGGACGTTCTCAAAGAGTATTAGTTATCACTCAAGGTGCTAAAGTTGAAGAAGCTAAAGCAGCAGGTGCTGACTATGTTGGTGGTAAAGACATGCTTGACCAAATCCAAGGTGGATGGTTCGATTTCGATGTAATCGTAGCTACTCCAGATATGATGGGTCAATTAGGTCGTTTAGGTAAATTATTAGGTCCTAAAGGATTAATGCCAAACCCTAAAACAGGTACAGTAACAACTGACGTTGCTAAAGCTATCGATGAAATCAAAAAAGGTAAAGTTGAATACCGTGTTGATAAAGATGG
>CAVCUC010000111.1:0-2946 GCA_963605225.1 bacterium | reverse complement strand
ACCTACACCACTTTCACCAATAATTGCAACTCTACTTCCTTTTTCAATATCAAAGGAAAGATTGTTTATAATATCATGTTTTCCAAACGATTTATTTAAGTTTTTAATCACAATAGATGACATACTTCTATTTTACTTCAAGTTAACATAAAAAAAAGAGACTGTTACGAATTCGTCTCGTAACAGCTCATCTTTAAATTGATTTTAGACTTTTAATACTTCGTCGCTCTTTTTCTTAGCAAGTTCTTCAATTTGCTTAACATATTTATCTGTTAGCTTTTGAATTTCGTTTTCAGCATCTTTTTGTACATCTTCGTCCATTGTTTCATCTTTCTTGATAGCATTGTTTGCATCACGACGAATATTACGAATTTGTACTTTTACTTCTTCAGCAATCTTGCCAACTTTTTTCGTCATTTCTTTACGAGTTTCTCCAGTAAGTTGAGGAACAGTTAGACGAACTACTGAGCCATCATTTTGTGGAGCAATACCTAAATCTGCTTCATTACATGCTTTTTCAATATCTTTTAAGCTTGTTGGATCATAAGGCTTAATTACTAAGATTCTACCTTCTTGAACAGAAATACCAGCAATTTGGTTTAAAGGTGTAGGTGATCCATAATAATCAACCATAACACGATCTAACATACTAGCATTAGCAGCGCCAGTACGAATTGTATTTAATTCTTCTTTTAAATGAACAATTACTTTGTCCATTTTTTCTTTACTTGTATCAACGATTTGATAAGCCATTTTTATTCCTCCCTATTTGATTACAGTACCAATATTACTTCCTTTAGCAGCTTTTACGATGTTTCCAGATTCATTCATATTAAATACTCTTAATTGAATTTTGTTATCCATACACATACTTGTCGCTGTTGAATCCATAACTTGTAGGTTTTTATTTAATACATCCATATAAGTTAATTCATCATATTTTGTAGCAGTAGGATCTTTTTTAGGATCTGCTGAATATACCCCATCTACACCATTTTTAGCCATTAAAATTACATCTGCTTTAATTTCACTAGCTCTTAATGCTGCAGTAGTATCTGTTGTAAAGAATGGGCTACCTGTTCCACCACCAAATATAACTACACGTCCTTTTTCTAAGTGACGTACTGCTCTTCTTTGAATGAATGGTTCTGCCACTTTTGGCATTTCAATTGATGTCATTACTCTAGTATCTACACCAATTGCTTCAAGTGAAGATTGAATTGCTAGAGCGTTAATAATTGTCGCAAGCATACCCATGGAATCGCCTTGTACACGATCCATTCCAATTTGTTCAATTGTTTTACCACGAATGAAATTTCCGCCACCTACTACGATAGCCACTTCTATACCTGCATCACTTACTTCTTTAATTTCTTCTGCTAGTGATTTTAGTACAACAGGATCAAAGTTTTTCTCATTTCCCGTTAATGCTTCACCACTTAATTTCAGTAAGACACGTTTATACATGATATCCTCCGGTTCTTGTTTCTATTATATTACACACTTGGTAGATATTCCTATACATTTTCATAGTAAAATATTTGTGTTGGAGGATAAAACAATGCAAAAAGGCGTAATTGATATTGGTTCAAATACAATAGTATTAAATATTTATGAATTAAAAGATAATATCCCTACTGTTACTTTCCATGAATCTAGCGCTACTCATTTAGTAGGATATATCGAAAATAAAGTCATGAAACAAGAAGGAATTTTAAAAGCTTGTGAAGTATTAAAACATTATGTTTCTATCTTAAAAGAAAAAAACATCGAAAGTTATAAAGCTTTTATTACAGAACCAGCAAGAAATATTTCTAATAAAGAAGAAATGCTAAATGCTTTTTCTTCTTGTGATTTAGAAGTAATTGCTTTAACTGGTGAAGAAGAAGCTGAATATGACTATTTAGGTAGTAAACTCATTGATTCTAGTTCAATTCATACAGGAAATGCATTTGATATTGGTGGAGGAAGTACAGAATTTGTTTCATTTAAAGATGATGAAATTTTAGAAGCTGTTTCTATTCCCGTAGGTTGCGTTAGATTAAGTAAAGAACCTGTAGAAGCTTTGCTTACAGATAACTATATGAAAGATACTTTTAGTAAATATCCTAAACTAGAAGAAATTCATAGTGAAATAGTTATTGGTATTGGTGGTACTGCTAGAGCAACATTAAAACTATATAATCACGTATATCAAAATAGTACAAATATCATTGAAGTAGACAAATTAATTCCTATTTATCAAGCATTAATGAATCAAGATGAAAAAATGGTAGAACAAATGAAAGCTTCTGTTGATAAAGGAAGACAACCTGTATATTTATCAGGATTAAATATGTTAATGAGTATTGTTAAAGCATATAAAGTAAAACAAATCTTTATTTCTAAAGGATGCGTTAGAGAAGGATTTTTAATTAAAGCATTTTAACTAGCTTTTATGAGGTGAACCCCTCCAGTTGAACAACTTCAACTGGAGGGGTTTTCATTATGATTTTACATGTTTTTCACAAAAAGATTGAATGTGTTTTATGAAACATGTATAATCTCACACAAGGGTCAAAAAGGAGGAACTATGAAAAAGTCAAAAATGTCTTTGGCTAAGAAGATGGCGATTGCTTTAATTCTTGGCATTACACTTGGTATTTGTATGATTATTTTACGAGAACGATTAGTTGAGAATAATCAAAGCGAGATTTGGACAAGCATTAATAATCTATTATTTGCTGATATTACTGCTCAGGGTAATGAAAAATCAATTGGTCTATTTTATCTTATTGGTCAACTGTTTGTACGTGCAATGCAACTCATTATTATTCCTATGGTATTTACTTCTATTGTTTTAGCAATGAACCAAATATCTGATGCGAATAAGTTGGGAAGAATTGCTTTCAAAACAGTTGGCTATTTTTTATGTACAACATGTATTGCAATTGTATTAGCTTCTAT
>CAVCUC010000110.1:0-2969 GCA_963605225.1 bacterium | reverse complement strand
AAGCTGGATTATACACTATTAGCGGAAAATGACGCTTGATACCAATTTCATCAATGTGTATCTTAACAAAGAATCCAGAAATGAATTTGTCAGCTGTTGGTTCTAATTGATCCTCATTAAATAGATGTTCAACGATGTATTGGGCATTCCATTCAGATGGTATTGTCTTGGGTTTACCTTCTAAGTTGTATAATCTGTGAATAGCTGATGGATACAAACTTACAGCATCAAAATCGCAAATACTTCTACCATTCTCGTTGATTTGTTTTTCATTATCTCTTGTCATGCATCTACCGCCGTGAACACACTTGCTTAAATTCTTTTGTAATACTCCGCTAACTTCGTAAAGATTGCCATTCTTGTAATAGATCTCGCGCTTGAAGTATTTGTCGGCAACTGATGATATCGATAGTGATTCAATACAATCTAAATCAAGTGCTTCTAACATGTCTTTACGGAATTTACTCATACCTTGTCTTAAGATCTTAACATCTTGATTACAATAGAACAATGCATACTTCTTCATGTCAAACCACAGACTCGTTTCATTCCCACTGGCTCGGACGAAGCATTGTAGTGTTTCAATGTTGTTTAAGAATTGTTGTTTAAGTGATGGTTTAACAAATTGTAAGGCATCTTGAATGTTACCAATACCTTCAATAACTCTATCAGAAGTGTAGTAATCGTAAGGAAATGCTTCTTTAATACCACTGTCTAACTTGAACATTGATGGAAATGCTTCTAATTTAGATGATATCAATGCGTAAGAATCTCTAATAGTGAATGTTTTCTGTTGGCTCGCTCCGCTCGCACTGCGCTTGTTGTATATAACGTTGTACGACATGTCCCTACCGTTGAAAATAATAGGATTACCTTTAACTTTGTTGAAGTGCTTTAGTAGGAAGTTCATGTCGTATGACAAGTTGTGAAAATAGATTAAAGAACAATTATCGCACCAATCTAAGAAGTCAGTAGCACACGTTGGAGCAAATTCTTCAAAATGATCTATAAGCTTGTTATCTAGATCGGTTTTATCAGCACAGATGCAGTATTCACGATGCTCTTTACCGTTAGTTGAACATTCAAAGTCAGCATAAATGATACATGAAGGTTTTGACTTTCTATCAATAATATCTTCAACAAGTTCATCATCATCTGTTATTTTTAGTAAATGTCTATGGCTTGGATCTTCATTACAGCTTTTAACAATATCTTGAAAGATCTCTTCAACGTTGTATTCAGCTTCTGATAAACTGCTTAGAAATTCTTTATTCTTCTTAATGTCCTTATCAATAGCTTCTTAATGTTATTTTTAATTAACCGTGTATCTTTCTCGTTGATGGTTATTATTTGTGATTCCTCTAACGACTCTTTGTACAATGATGAATAGTAAATTAGATAATCGTTGCAAGTAATCGGTTTGAAGTATCCATTAGAAAATAATGCTTTCAATAATTGTGGTAATGAACATGTTGAAGTTGATGTTGATAATATTTTTGTGTATCTATTACCTTTAAATCTATCAACACGTAATTTATCTTCATCAGACCAATCAATTGTATTTAGTGGTTTTTCTAGCATCTGTTTACGTAATTTAATATATCTGATGTTAAAATTGATGTCTTCATCAAGCATGTAGTGATGTTCGTAAAGAATTAGATTAACAGTGTATTTGCTTTCAGATATCGGTTTGAACGTCATGTATTTAGGCTTCTCTTCTATATTCTTGTAATAACGAACGTTGAACGTGATGTTAGAAATATTTGCTATTTCAGTAAGCTTAGACATTGGTAGATGACAATGGTTGAGATGTGTTTTAATGTCTTCTGTTATGTTTGTAGGTATACCAAATTGTTGTAAAGCGTATACTAAACAATGTTCCTTGGCCATGCTATTAACTGTGTTTCTATCAAGTGTATTAAAGATCTGATAGCGTTCTAAGTCGAGAATGTCTTTAGGTAAATCTAGTGTCCACTTCCAAAATCTACCATTGCGCTTACCATACTTCTTACCAATACGACCTACAATAACATTCTTATTATTATCATTATCACCGTTCTTCTTAGCACCTCTTTTAATCTTCGGTTTAGTAAGATTTGGATACTCAGTGTAATCAATAAGTTCAATTCTTCGAATCTTTGAAAATCTACATTTGATAATAGCGTCACTCTCATTTGGAGCTTCTTCTTCTATCATTGTATCCCAGTTTTGATTTTCTAAATATTGCTTAAGCTTATCTATATCATCTGCTCTTATACTAGCTGTGTAGCATCCATGTTCAGTATAATATTTAATAATCCATTTCTGTTCAATTGTAATCTTACTCATGAATGGTGTCCAAAACTTCTCTAGCATCTTTTTAACAATGCGCTGACGGGTACTACCTTCATAACTATCGAAATCAATTACAAACTTTCTACTACCTACCTTCTCTAAAAACTTGTTTTCACGTATGTTCCAGCGTTCTTCTGGCAATGGAGTATTAGAGATGCTGTTAATAAAGCTATCAACATTATTGTAAAACTTATTGACAACTTCATTTCTTTCACGAATGTCATCTTTATACAAGCTTTTAGCAAGAATGTAGTCTGCTGGTGTAGCTTCTTCAGTTGGTAGTACAAATTTATTGAGTTTATCAACATAATTGATAATCGCTTTCTCTGTAACCCTACCCTTATAACCTACTTCTTCTAGAAAATCACGTAGATAAGCAACATTAGACATGTATTTATCGTAAGCTTCTATATTGAGATGCGTCATGATATTGTGCACAGCCTTACCGCCGAGACTTCTTAGTTTACAATACATTTAGATCAAAAATAAAAATCTATATTCTCAGATAAAGAATAGAATTTAAATTCTGGAATTTATTATCTGAATGTAATTCAATCCCATGCACTCGATTGTGAATAATCAATCAATCAACTGTGAACTTCAACGAGATTCCGTACTGTTGTATAGCATTGTAT
>CAVCUC010000109.1:0-3120 GCA_963605225.1 bacterium | reverse complement strand
GAAATTGATGAAATATTTTCAAATATAAACAGTTATGCAAGAAAAGAGCTGAAATGGAAAAGACCCTACGATCTATTCGTAGAGCCTTATACCATAAAAGCAGCTGAAGAACTTGGCATTAAGAGCGTTTCACCTCAACAAGTAAACCTCGCATCCAAGTTCTAATGTTGAAAAACATCTGCCGGTGATTATATTCCACCGCCTATCAGTCAAGGGGATTAATTGCGTACCATCGCAAGTCCTCATGACAGGGTTTTCTAGTACCATTATAACCTAAATTTGGTTAAAAAACCTATATAAAAATGCAGTTTTGAAAACAAAAATGTATTATTTTGATTGAAATATTGCTTGTTTTATCAGTTCTTTTGTAAATTGGTCAAAATTGTAGAAAATCTTTGCAATCACTATGAAAAGAGACATCACGTGAATTGCAAGTCGAAATAATAAATTTTAAGGATATATCGTAGAAACCTCTATTCCTTCTTTAGATAACTGTTTTGCAAACATAGTTGACGCTGACTCATAATTAAAGAGTTTGCGTCTTTTTTCGTTAATCTCAATATTGATTCTTGTCGTATCTTTTTTAGCGATTGTATTTATGTTGGTTCCTTTCTTGATATAGCGTCTAATCATCCCATTACAGTTCTCATTGCTGCCTCTATCGCATGAATGATATGGTCTTCCAAAATATGTTTTTATATGTAAACTAGACTCCATTTGCCTCCACATACTGAACTCAACACCATTATCGAAAGTAATCGATTTAAATATACGTGAAAAATCTTTGTTTTTTCTTTTGTATCTCTTTAGAGCATTTAGAATTGTACGTGATTTTTTATCTTTAACAGGTATCATTAAATAGAATCTTGTTTGTCTCTCTATAAGTGTTAAATAAGCCCCATTTGCTCCATCTCTTGGCCCTACAACGAGATCACCTTCCCAATGTCCAAATTCATTTCTAGAATTGATGTTTTCTGGCCTTTCTAGGATAGAGACTCCACGAGAATCCTTAGCTGTATATTGTTTATATTTTTTCTTTGTTTTCCACCCAGGCGCACGCGGTAAATCAATTCTTCTCAATTCGCCAATTTTGCCTGAATTAACGTAATTATAAAAGGTTTTCACGCATATTTTAGGTCCGTTATAATCTTTACCGATAACATGAACGGCTTCATCGATAGTATGAAGTTTAGATTGCTTTATATAATCCAGACAATCTCTGATAAAATCACTGACCTTATTCACTTTTTCATTGTTGGATTGTGACTTGATTCTATTTGTTTTTCTTCTATTAACAGCGGCATAGCTTAGATGTTCAACACGAATGACATCATAGCCGGTTCCATAGGCGTTTGGCTCACTAAATTCAACATGGCTGGAGCGATAAATTTTATAAACTGTGTCAATGCTGCAGCCTGCTTCAGAAGCGATTTTCCTCATGCCTTCTACGCGTGGCTTTCCACTTTCTTTAAGAATGTTAACCTTAACGATAATCTCAACAACTTGATTATCGGTTAAATGGTGGAATTTTTTCCTCGTATTTCTTATAATTGTAATTGGCTCCATAGTGAATTACCTTTCTGATATAACTGCGAGAAATATCTAGAATAGGATACCACGATTGCGGCCCAAGGACCTATATGGCATGCCATATAGGTCCTTTTCATACCTCCTATTTCATTTATTAATTCATTTTACATTTCGTACCAAAAGAAAAATGTTGAGAAATTTAATTTTTTTATGTAGCTGACGAGTAATTTTGTCCCTAAATTCTCATACGCCTCCATGGATGATTTTCATCTGGTACATAACCTTTGTTTTCCTTCTTTTTAGGTTCTTTCTTTTTTTCTATTTCTACTTGTTTTATGTGATAATATTTATGGTCATAATATCCGAATGTTTCACCGTTAATAGTAGTTCGGAATTCTACCACTGTCTTGGATCCAATCATTAGGATGCTTCCATCATCCTTGATGAGCTGGATCCTTTTATTATGGAATTTGAACGACATACCATTGTCTGCTATTCTATATTCTCGTATCGAAAGTATACGATTTAAATCTTCTTCAGTCATATTCAATGGTTCAAATGCACTTTCTTCGTTTAGTGGTTCACGACCAAACCGGTCATTTTGCTTTTTAATAATTTCATCAACTCTTTTATTGAACTCTTCCACAGTTGTTATATTCATGATTTTAAGTTCATTTTTCCATCTATCTTTGAATGTTCTCCAAGAACGTTCAATTTTTCCTTTTGCTTGTGAAACAGAGGTTTCTATAAGCTCTATTCCTAGTTCATCACACCATTTTTTGAATTGAACTCCTGATTCGCTTCCTTCATTATTTTTATCTGCACTTTCATAAACAAAGACAGTCCTTCTATCAGTGTACCATTGCTCACAAATACCGTATTTTAGAAGCATTTGAGCTAAAATATGTCTATAACCCTCAAGGGTCTCTTGTTTATCCATCCATAAACCCACATACTTACCAGTAGAATCATCAATAGCTCCATGCAAGGAATATACTTCACCATCATCGAAGAAATCGTAGAAAGTAGCATCAACTTGAATTAGTTCTCCAAATTTGAAACGTCTAGGACGAAGCGGATGTTCATTCTTTTTTCTACGCTTCTTTTGAGCACATGGAGATTGAATCCCAGCATCTGATAGTATTTTGTAAATTGTTGATTTAGAAAGACCAAATTTGGCTTTTATGCACTCCGAAAAATGGGTGAAATTGAAATTGTTATATAAAGTTAAATATTCACTAATAACAGCTTTTTGAATAGCTTCATCTGTTTTCCATTTACATTGATTACCTTTGTTTTTGTGATCTAATGATGATACCCCTTCTTTTTTGTAAGCTTCTAATTTGCGACGCATTTGTTTCTTCGAATATCCACATTTGGTAGCAGCTCTTGCTAGGTTTATATTGCCATTAACAAGCTTGTCCAATATGGAAATGAGAAACTTTTTATTTTGTTTCATATATAATTTCCTCCACAAAAATCATATATGATGGAGCCCGTTTTGTCCTTCTTTTCGTATTCTCTTGAGAATACTTCAGAAGGACAAAATTACTAAATAATTGCTAGGGACAAAATTACTAAATAATAACA
>CAVCUC010000108.1:0-3172 GCA_963605225.1 bacterium | reverse complement strand
TCCTGATGGTATAAGCAAGATTGATAATATCTCTCTATCTGATTTCATTAAAAATCATCCTACTTGCTTAGGAAAGAAATGTAATACGAATGATATACCAATTCTTATCAAATATATTGATGCTTCAGATAAGATATCTATACAAGTTCATCCAGATGATACATATGCAAAAATACATGAAAGCGATAATGGTAAAACAGAACTATGGTATATCTTAGAAGCTGAAAAAGATGCATATATTTATTTAGGTACAAACAAAACATTATCAAAAGATGAATTTAAAGCTTCAATCACGAACAATACTGTTACTAACTATTTAAATAAAATATATGTTAAAAAAGGTGACGTATTCTTAATTGAACCAGGAACGATTCATTCACTTGGTGCAGGATGTTTAGTCGCTGAAATCCAAGAAAGATCAAATATCACCTATAGAGTATATGATTATGATAGAAAAGATAATTATGGTCATTTACGCAAGTTACAGATTCAAAAAGCACTGGATGTTGTAAATCTTACCCAACACATTCCTAGTAAAAGAAATATTTCATCTAAAGACATTCAACTACTAGAAGCTTGTGATTACTTCAAAGTATACCTTTACGAGTCTTTAAGAGAAATGACTCTACATCAAACAAAAGATTCATTTGCTGTACTCATGTTAATTGAAGGATCAGCGACCCTAACTACAGCAAATGAATCCATTGAAGTAATACAAGGTAATAGTGTATTTCTACCAGCGGATAACTATGATGTTAGCGTATCTCGAAACAATAAGTTTCTACTAGTTACTTTATAAACTATCTTACTACACCTTTTTTAAGAATGATATTAGCATATTGTGCTGTTTCTCCTGTAGCGACAACACAATATGCTTTTTTCGCTCTTTCATAGTATTCAAAACGTTCTAGTTCATGAATACATGCTTCAGGTTCATACTTTGAAAGAACTTGTTTATATTTATCCCATATAGGAGTTTGTACATTATCTCCTTTTACTACTTCCATTAATACAAAATGATCTTCATCATATTGATCTAACGGAAATAAAGGTAATATAGCATCTAACAGTTCAACTGCACCTATACCATCAGCTCTTACAATTCTATTTCCTATACTCATTGTAGGAAAGTTCGCATCAGCTAGTACAATTTCATCACCATGCCCCATTTCATTTAGTATCTTTAATAGTTCTGGCGATAATAATGGTGATATTCCTTTTAGCATACTTCATCCTCCCATAGTAACTTTGAGTCAGCGACATCTACATTACTATCCATAAATACTTCTTGTAGTCTTTTAGATACTTCTTTCTTACTAATACCCTTTTTTAGAATTACTTGTAAGAATCCGCCTCCACCAGCACCACAAACAAGTTCTCCATCAATCAAATCATCTATACTTCTAAAAATTTGTTCAATTAATGTATTACTACTACCTTCATCAACTTTCTTGCTTAAATCCCAATGTAAATGTAATAGCTTAGCAAATTCATCTACATTACCTCTCTCTAGTTCAAATCGCATTAAAGTAGCTACTTTCTGTATTTCATTTAAGGCATATAAACTATCTGGTTCATTTCCTACATATCTTCCTATAACATCTCTTAGTAAGTTTCTAGCTAGTCTTCTTTGCCCTGTATAAATTAAGCAAAATCTATCATCTAACTCTTTTTTTGTTTCTTCAGATAGTTTTACATGTTCTACTTTAATTTCTTGGTTAATGTCAGGTCTAGAAGTGATATATTTTAAACCATTAGTTAAACCACCAACTTGATCTTGCCATCCACCACCTGTAGACATAATTTGTTCCATAGCTAATACATGTGAATATAAATCTTCTTCTGTATAAGAAATACCCATAAATTCAAACACACACTTAACGCATGCTGCAGAAAGAATAGATGAAGTACCTAGTCCTGATCCCTTAGGAACATTTGTCACTTCTGAGTGCATAACAAATCCTCCACCAAGTCTTTCTAGTATTTCTTTTAATTCATGTCCTTCTTTAGGAATAATGCCACATGCTAGTAAACAAGCTTTCTGTAAAGCAAATGGATCATATGGATCACCTGTCTTCTGTAACTCTTCTATTTCACTAAATTCACCATGTACATCCATATCTCTACTATCAAAGATAATCTTATAATCGTTTATCTTTTCTAACGTTACTTCTACTGGTAATTCATTATTCAAAAGTATTGCTGCATTTAATACCGTTCCACCATTTTCATTACAGTATGGTGGTGTGTCACTCCATCCACCACCAAAATTCACTCTTAATGGTAACTGAACTACTTGTTTATCTTTAATGATTCTAGCTGATTCATTGTAGGTAAGATTTTGTATCGTAGAATTTAATACTTCACTTTGTATTGTATCAAAACATTTCTGCACTAGATTTTCATCATCTAGTAATGTACCAAAGTAATAATAGAGTCTCATTTTTTCACTAAAACTAGCATCTTGAATTTTTTCCTCTAACCATTCTTTTTGTATTGCCGTTAATTCTTTTATTTTATTTAATTTAGAAGCAGGTTCCTTATCATGAATCGCTTTAAGTATATTTTCCATAAAGACTAAATCTTGCATACGCTTAGACCATGCTATAATCGCATCACTATCTGAGTGATTAAACCCTGAAGATAAAGATACTCTAGTACTATTTCTCCACTCTTCTATATTTCCTGTATTACAAATTACATCATATAGATTTAATGCAGCATCAATAGCTTCATTCATTGTATCTTTCTCTGGATAAATATTAGCTAGCCATAAACTATGATTATCATTATCAAATAACGAAATATCATATTTCTTTTCTATTTCATCTAAATCAATTCCAAATAATTTATTTTCTTTAGGATTATCATTTACTCCAAATATACGTACAACAAACTTATGATTCTTTTCTTTTAGTCCATGAACTACAACACGACTTGGTATTCTCTTGTCCTCAATTTCAATAAAAGAAACTACACTACCTTCACCAACACTAGCATTTTCATGTATATAAGATACTTCTATATAGCTATCTTTTACTACTTCACCACTAACAATACTGTTATAACAAGCTGTATTCTCTCTTATAGAACTGCCTATTTGATTACTCCAGCCAAGATTCTTATATTCATTTACACCACCATTCATTAAACTAAGTATTTCCTTAGTAGT
>CAVCUC010000107.1:0-3216 GCA_963605225.1 bacterium | reverse complement strand
TTTCCACTCTGTCATACGCAATCAAATATGTAGATATATCATTTCCTATATTTAACCGTATAGTAAAAAATAACATTGTAAAAACAAAAATGACCAAAGATATCTTTTTATATTTTTCTTTGTCAATATAACGTTTTAATAAGCTTACAATTCCAATTAAACCATATATCACTAAAACATACATAAATTTACTATACCATAACCTTCTTATATAACTCTAAATATTCTTGATACATATTCTCTAATGAATACTTTGAAGCATTTTCAATACAATCTTCTTTTTTAAAAGTATTATCCTTAGACAACCGAATAATAGTATCCTTCATCGTATCTAAATCATTCTTTTTAATAACGATACCTGTTTTATCCGTTAGGATTTCTGGTGATCCACCTGTTTTATAAGTAACAACAGGTAATCCACAAGCCATAGCTTCTATATTTACTGTAGGGAACGTATCTTGTCTAGTTAAATTCACAAATACATTTGCACTACTATAAATATCACATAGTTCCTGCACGCTACTTGTTCGAGGAATACAAAGTGCATTTTCTATTTCTACTACTTCTTTTGAATTTGTCGCCCCAACTATAACAAGTTGAATGTTACTAGGTAATTCCTTCGCTAACTTTTCTAAATGGTCTAATCCTTTGGTGTTATCCCAAACACTCGCTACAGCAAGTACAATAAACTTATCTTCTAAATGATACTTATTTCTAAAAGATGAATTTTGATTATATTTAAACAAGCTTAAATCAATACCATTATGAATAGTAATCACATTACATTCTTTTAGATAAGATTTTTTCACTTGTTCTTTTAACCAATTCGATGGTGTAACAATCGTTAAGTTATTTTGAATCGAAGTAAACACTTCTTTTTTTCTTTCATAATTCTTTGGTACATTATGTTTATTCCAACTAAATGGATACTCATTAGTAATCTGACAGTCATAACACTTATCTTTCCATTTATTACAACCTATTCCATCAAAGTGTGCACAATGTCCCGTAAAGCTCCAACAATCATGTAATGTCCATATTACTCTTTTATTTTTCTTTTTTAGATAATCAAAAAGAATTCCTACATGTACGTAATATCCATGTAGATTATGTAAATGAACAATGTCTGGATTAAATTCGTCTAAATCTTTTAGCATTCTTTTTGTTTCTATTGCATTATGAAAACCATGGCTGTCAAAAAGATATGTACATATTGCATGTTCTACATTTCCTAGACTACCAGTAAAACGTATAGAATTCGCATTAGAACTATCTTCTTTTCTTCCATAGTAAACTTTACCCTCTACTGTTTCCATCATAGAAAGAGTAGACACAAGTCTTCCTGTACTACCAAATCCTGCAACAGAATTAATAAACGCTACTTTCACTCATTAAACCTCTTCATAATATGTATCTGGATGATTAGGATCAAATGCTTCATTTGCCCACATAATCGTAACCATATCTTCTTTTCCTGTATTTTCTATGTTATGTGTATAACCTACTGGAATATCTACTACTTCTAACTTCTTATCACTTACGTGATACTCTATTACTTCTGTAGTATTGATTTTTCTAAAACGAATTACTCCTTCGCCCTTTACTACTAAAAACTTTTCGTTTTTTGTATGATGATAATGATTTCCTTTAACAATACCAGGATGAGAAATATTAATACTAACTTGTCCTTGGCTTTCTGTTCTTAAAAACTCTGTAAAACTACCTCTAGCATCTTCATGACTATTTAAGTCATAAGAATATTCATTTTCAGGCAAATAACTCAAATAAGTACTATATAATTTCTTCTCAAAGCCACTCATATTAGGAACTTGTAAATCATTTCTGCTTTCTTTAAATGATTTTAAATATTTTGCTAAGTCACCTATTGTTTCATCATAGTAAGTACTTACTTTCAAATAATCATTTATACTTTCTTTATTTATACAAGAAATAAACTCTTCACAAATATCATCAATGTATACAAAGCGTATTAATGCGTTAGGATCATTAATTTGTATATCTAAGTTATGCGCTACGTTATAGCAGAATGTTGCGACAACGCTGTTGTAATTCGGTTTGCACCATTTGCCAAAAGCATTATCTAGTCTAAATACATAAACTCTAGCTCCAGTTTCTTTACCATAGGCAAAAACTAAGTCTTCTGCTTCTTTCTTACTTTTACCATAAGGATTATCGCGCTCAGCTTGAATACTAGAGCTTATTAAAAGTGGAATCTTTCTACCATCTTTCTTTAGTAATTCAACTAGTTCTCCTGTTAAGCCAACGTTGCCTGTAGTAAATTCATCTTCACTTTTTGGTCGGTTAATCCCCGCTAAATGCATAACAAAATCACATTGACTTACTAAGCTTTCAAGTGATTCTTTCGTATCTCTATCAAAAGTTAATACTTCATAGTTTCTTTCTTTTAGAAATAAACACAAGTTTTTCCCTATAAATCCATTAGACCCTGTAACAAGTATTTTCATATTAATCTACCAAATCCATTTCTACTTTCACAACACATTGTTTTTTACAACAAACAATCCCATATTTCATAATCTTTTTCATTCCATTACGAACAAGATTATCTGAGTAGTTCTTACTATTAATTTGTTTAATTGCTTTTCTAGCAATATCTTCTAAATTATCTTCAGCATATTTCACTTCAATAATGATTCCTGTATTCTGTTCATATGCTTCAATCATAATGTCACTAAATCCATCACCTGATTCTTTATTTGATGAAATTAGCCATTCTGCTTTATAGGATAAAATTCCTAGCAATAACCCATGATAAAAATTTTCTTTATAAATGCTTCTAACATATGTTTCACGCACGCTAATTGTCTGTGCCATATACTTTGAGAAAACTGTTTGAACTTTATTTTCATCTCCGTTCAGTAATGCATGCGTGAATTCATCTTGCATTTTTCCGTCTTTAGAAATTTTTTCACTAAACTTTGTTAGTATATGTTCTGTAATAATATTTCTTATTTCTAAATTAGGTATCGCCAATGGATATAAACTGCCATCTGCTTTACCACGTTGTGTCAAATAGCCCGTCATAAAAAGAGTGCTCCAAATATTATTAATATTTGAATATAAGTCTTTATATGTTATTTCGTGAGAAATATTTTTATAGACTGTTTCACCATTCACCAGTTTTTCAAGTTCATATTTAGTTAGTTGATTTTCTTTTCCTAAACTATCAATAAA
>CAVCUC010000106.1:0-3270 GCA_963605225.1 bacterium | reverse complement strand
GATACTAATATTGTTGTGATAGCGATTAATGTACAAATTACTTTTTTGATGTAGTTCTCCATAGCTGTCCTCTTTAATTTTTTTCTTATTTTATCATACTTATAAAGACATTCTACATGCATTTAAAGAATATGAATACTGACTCATTTTCGATAAAAAAGGGATAAATCAAATTGTATGATTTATCCCATGAAATTTTAAATGTGTTAGATGAATTGTTGCTTACTTAACGTATACTTTGCCATCTTTCATAACAAATGATACATGGTTCATTGTTTCCATATCATCTAATGGATTGCTATCTACAGCAACGATATCAGCGAATTTACCTTCAGTAATTGTACCGATAGTATCATTCATCTTTAATAGCTCAGAGTTGATACGAGTAGCTGCTTGTAATACGTATACTGGTGGTAAACCAGCTTCAACCATTAATGAGAATTCACGAGTTTGTTTACCATGGTAGTTTCCAAATGTACCAGCATCTGTACCAAAGCAAATTCTTACACCCTTAGCAAAGCATTTCTTTAAGTTATCATAGTGTTTTTCTAAGCACATGCTAGCTTTGTTAACAGCTTCTTCAGGAATACCAGAAGCTACACCACATTCGATGATTGCTTTAGCTGCGATAATTGTTGGAATTAAGAATGTTTGTGTTTCAGCCATCATATCGATAGCTTCATCATCCATTAACATACCGTGTTCAATAGAGTGAATACCAGCACGCATAGCAACTTTCATTCCTTCAGCACTATGAGCATGTACGCTAGATAAACGGCCTCTACCATTAACGATATCTAATGCTGCTTTCATTTCTTCGTATGTAAATTCAGCTGCGTGTGGGTTATCACCTGTAGACATAACGCCACCTGAACCCATAATCTTTACTTGGTCAGCTCCATATTTGAAAATGTTTCTAACTGCTTTACGGCAATCATCCGGTGAATCGCAAACAAATGCTGAACCATCATGATCATCAATACCTAATGGATAACGGCTATCTGCGTGTCCTCCAGTAGCTGTAATACATTTACCTGATGTAATCATACGAGGACCATCAATCTTACCAGCAATAATTGCTTTCTTTAATGCTACATCCTCAAAATCGTTACAAGCTTCATCACGGATTGTAGTAAATCCAGCAAGTAAATCTTTCTTTAAGTTAACAACACCATCAAGTGTACGATCAGCTGTTGTAGGATAACCAGCAACAGGTTTTGTGTCTCCATTCATTGTGCAATGCATATGTCCATCAATGAAACCTGGCATTACAAACTTGTCACTTAAATCAATTATCTCTGCACCATCCTCGCATACATCTTGTTTTGGTGCTACTTTGACAATTTTGTTGTCTTCAACAACAACTGCCATGTTTTCTTGAACTTTTTCATCTTCAGCAGTAAATAGTTTTCCGCATAAAATGACTTTCTTCATGTCTTTCTCCTCCTTAGTGATAAATAAAAATGTATCGCTATTTTATAAATAATGCAATGGATTATGAAAATAAAATGAAAAAAGTATGACTTAAATGTCATACTTATGTAAGAAATTAAAAATATTTTCATAGAAGAGATTTCGTATTTCTTCTGTGCCATTATATAGTTCGTGCTTGGCATTTGGTATTGTCACAAATGTAGTTGTATGAGATAGCCTTCTAAATAAATTCTGTCCTTCATTATCTACCATAGTGTCTTTTTCTGCTTGCATAAGAAGGATAGGTATCTGTATTTTGCGAGCACAAATTGGAATGATATCTGTAGCTTTTCTAGAAGCTATTGTCCACTCGTATGTTGGACTCCATGTTTGATAAGAATCATTCTCTTTTCTTTCACTCATTTGGTATAAGTAACGATCTTTATCTAAAGCGCTACTATTTTCAAAATGGTCTTCACCTGTAAAGTGTGATGCGGTAGGTACCATGAGTTTCCCTAAATGGAAGATATTAGAAATATGCGTTAATGTGCGAATTTGCCATGGCTTAACATTGCCATAATTAATCTTAAGCATAGGTGAACTTAAAATCGCATAGTCGTAATCTTCAGGATGACTTGCTAAATATAAAGTAGATACACAACCACCCATAGAATGAGCAAATAAGATATGTTTTAGATTAGGTGTTTTAGACAAAACAATTTGTTTAGTAAAAGCATGTAAATCTAATATATATTCTTCATAATCTTTGATATAGACAGCATCTTTTTCTTTTACACACCTTGAGGAATGGCCATGACCTCTTAGTTCTAAAAAGAATACAGAATATCCTGCATGATAGAAACGATAAAATACTTCATGATATTTTGAGAAAAACTCACAGAAACCATGAACAATTGTAATCGATGCTTTCGCTTCAGGATTAAGAGCGTAATAGTATTGTATATGTGTTTTCTTGTCTGAGAGAATTTGACCACTAGTTACATTTTGGTTTAACCAAGGTTTAATCTCTTCTTGTAAGTAATCATTAAAATTATTCATATTCTTTATAAACATCAAATACGACATCAGGGACATTGGTAATGATGGAATGAACATTCGCATCAATGCATGCACGCATTTCTTCTTTTTCGTTAACTGTCCAAACATTCATATCAATATGATTTTGGTGTGCACCTGTTACAACATTAGGATATTGAAGATTATAAATAGCAGGGTTAATGGCGTTTGCACCATGTTTTTTAGCATATTCAATCATATCGATTGGGCCATCCATATATAAGAAACCAACATATACACTAGGATCTAATTCATGAAGTCTTTTACAAGTATAGTGATTAAAACTGGAATACTCTACACGATCTTCCATATGATTTTCTTTTGTTAAAGCAAGTATCTTTTCTTCTAATTGTGGGTAAAAGATTATTCCTGTTTTGAGCTCAATATCGATTCTTAAGTTTGTAGGTTTTAATAAATCGAATACTTCTTGCATAGTAGGAATATCCGCATGGCCTTGTTCAGGAAAGTTTAAATTAAATTCTAATTTTCTTAATTCCTCTAAAGTGTAATCTTTGACAAAACCTTTGCCATTACTTGTACGGTCTAGCCATTCATCGTGAATGACAACAATTTGACCATCTTTTGTAAGTTGAATGTCTAGTTCGACACCATCCGCATGCATGTCTACAGCTTTTTGAAATGATAATAATGTATTTTCTGGTGCATATGCACTAGCGCCTCTATGGGCATAAACTAAAGGTAATTTCATAAAAAAGGCTCCTTTACTAATTTAATTATATGCATATTTGTAAAAGTGAAGTATAAGAAACGTTAAGAAAT
>CAVCUC010000105.1:0-3531 GCA_963605225.1 bacterium | reverse complement strand
GTACTTCTCCAACCATTTCTGGATCTAATGCACTTGTAGGTTCATCAAACAATAATAATTCTGGTTCCATCGCTAATGCTCTTGCAATCGCAACACGTTGTTTTTGGCCACCTGATATTTGATCAGGACGTGCGTTAATATACGCTGCCATACCAACTTTTTGAAGATATTGCATAGCATTTTCTTTAGCTTCTTCTTTAGATTTCTTTAGTACTTTCATTTGTCCAATCATACAATTTTCTAAAACAGTCATATTATTGAATAAATTAAATGATTGAAAGCACATGCCAACATGAGTTCTATAATCATCTTGCTTAAATCCTTTTTGAAGAATTGAAGTATTATGATAAAGAATATCTCCAGATGTTGGTGTTTCTAATAAATTAATGCATCTAAGCATGGTACTTTTACCACTACCTGAAGCACCTATAATACAAGTAACATCCCCTTTATTTACTGTAAAATTAATATCTTTTAAAACTACATTTGCTCCAAAAGATTTCGATAAATGTTTAATTTCAATAACTGGATTATCCATTAGCCCCTCCCTCTTTATGATGTTCATCAAAATTACTACCTTTTAAAGGAGAATTTAATATTCCTGCAGTAGGAGCTAATTGATCAACTGTAGCTAAAGTATAAGAACTACTACCAGCTAATTTCTTTTCCCAGACGCGTAAAATAAATGAAGCAGTTAATGTCATACATAAGTAACCAATCATTTCAATAACAGCACTTGGAAAATACATATAAGTTGCTCCAGTAACTGCTCTATGAGCCGCAAAGAACTCAGAGAATGAAATAATAAACATTACGGACGTATCTTTAACATTAATGATATAGTTATTACCAATTTGAGGAAGAATATTCTTTAAAACTTGAGGTAATATAACATAAATCATCGTTTGCCAATGATTCATACCAATAGCTTTAGCGCCTTCAGTTTGCCCTTTATCGATGGATAAAATACCACCTCTTACTGTTTCAGCCATATATGCACCAGTATTAATGGATACAACTAAAATTGCACAAGCCCATACACTACTCCATTTCATAGCACTATTAGTCATATAAGGTAAGCCATAGTAGAAAAATACAGCTTGTAATACCATTGGAGTGCCTCTAAATAGTTCTACATAAACACGAATCACTACTCTTAATAAATTTAGAAAGAATTTTTTTACAGCATTGTCATTCTTTTGAATTGGAATTGTTTGTAAAATACCACATAAGAACCCAATTAAACATCCTAATATAGTCCCAATAAAAGCTAATATTAATGTGTTTTTTACACCAGCTAAATAAGAACTACTATATTTTGACCATGCTTTAGCAATATCATCTAATAACACAATTATTCTCCTAAAGGTTGGATTTCAATTGCTTCATCCATTAATGCGTTAAAATCTTCAGCCGTCATTGTACTTAAAACAGAATCGATTGCGTCCTTTAATTCTGTATTACCTTTTCTAACAGAAATACCAATATTAACATTTTCAGCTCTTACTTCATCACTGAATTCGAAATCACCATCAGTTCCTGTAAAATCTAATACTTTTAAATCAGGATAAGCAACAGTAGCACCTGTAGCAGTAGGTAAATCTGTAACAACGAAATCAACTGTACCACTTTCTACTGCCATGATCATCGCTGGAGCACTTTCACTTGCTGTTTCAATTGTAGCTCCATCCATTTGTGGTAAGCATTCAGAATACCAAATTGTAGCAGATTGTGCTGTTCCAGAATAACCAGCAAAATCATGAATGCTTGTAGCATTAGCTAGTTCTGAATCAGCTTTAACTAAAATAGCAAATGAAGCATAGTAATATGGTCCAGCAAAATCAACTTGTTCACTTCTTTCAGCAGTCATAGATTGTCCAGCAATAGCTGCATCAATTACTCCAGTTTGAACACTTGGTACTAATGAATCCCAATCGCTTCTGACTACTTCTAATTCCCATCCATTAGCTTCACAAATCTTTTTAGCAATCATGATGTCATAACCATTAGCGTAGTCATTTGTGTCTTTAATAGGAACTGCACCATTACTATCATCTGTTTGTGTCCAGTTATATGGAGCATATGCACATTCCATTGCAATTGTTAATACACCATCTTCTACACCACTTGATACTGTTGTAGTATCACTAGTACTAGTTGAAGCACTTGCAGAACTAGCAGAATTACTACTAGAACATCCTGCTAATGTCATTGTGAACGCCATTAGCATTACCACTACCTTACTCATTAAATTCTTCATATCTTTGTCCTCGCCTTCTTAAAATTAAAAACGCCTTTGGCGAGGCGTCAATCGTTAAAGTTCATTTCAACTAAGCGCCTCTTCTTTACGAAGGAGTGTTATAAGTATTTCCTATAACCCCACGAATAACATTTGCCAATCTTATTCGTTCGGCGATGTTTACCTTTCACTGAGTTCTTCGTTTGCCAACTCCATCAGTTACTCTTTTGCACCGCTACCTCTTGTCTTTAATTTTATGAACATATATTACACTTTTATTTTGATAATGCAACTATTATTTATTATTTTCTTCTAATTTCTTAAATAATTCTGCTTTTGTATTATCGTCGCAAAATGCTGCTTCAATTGCATTATGTGTGCATTGATATAATTCTTCATCGGTAAAACCAATTGCTTGTAATTGTCTATATTCATTTAATAATGAAGTTCTTGAGTAAGACATATTGTCACAATTGATAGTTACTTTAGCTCCTGCATTAACTAATTTTCTAATAGGATGTGCTGCGTAATTTCTTTCTTTGCCACAATTAGATGATAAACAAATTTCTAGTGGAGGTTGCGTATCTACAACTGCTTTTAGCCATTCTTCGTTCTGAATACAATTAATACCATGACCAATTCGATAAGCACCCATATTGATTGCGTCTAATACATGTTCTCCTTGACTCATCTCACCAGCATGAATTGTGTAAGGAAGATGATATTCTCTAGCCTTCTTAAATAATGGTTCATAAAGCATAAAGTCACCAGTATTTTCATATCCTGCTAAGTCTACACCAACGCAACCTTTACCAAAATATTTCTTTGCAACTTCTAGTGCTTCTAAATTTTCTTTCATATTTGCATTAGCATCTGGCATTGCATGCATTAAACAATTGATTAAACCTACTTTAATTGAAGGAAAATCATGACTAGCTTTTTCTACACCCTTACAAGCAGCTTCCATAACCTCATCTTGAGTTAAACCTCCTCTAGTGTGTAATTGTGTACCATAACGAATTTCTGCGTAAATTAAGCCTTGTTTAGCAAGTCTACCAGCTAAATCATATACTGCAGCAGTGATATTTTCTTTTGTTTGTAAAACTAATAATGGGAAATCAAAACATTGAATTGCCTCGGCAGATGAAGTTACTCTTTCGATTTTATAAAACTCATAATAATAATCTTCAAATGTCCAATTAGGATCTATTAAATGTTCTTTTTTTGCTGTTTCATAAGCCCATGGTAAATAAAGAGATCCATCTAAGTGACAATGTAATTCTACTAATGCA
>CAVCUC010000104.1:0-4012 GCA_963605225.1 bacterium | reverse complement strand
ATCAAATGGATCATCAGAACATAGTAAATTACTACCTTTACCAATTACTTTATAAGGGATTTCATTCTCTTTTAATTTTTTAATTACCCCTTCTAAAGATAAAGAATTTTCAGGGTAAGCGACATATTTCGCTACTCCACCAATTCTTAAAGTTGTCATCTTAGATAACGGTATATCTGAATCTATTTCACAAATAGATTTTAATTCTTCATATATATCTTTCATTGTAAATCCTCAAGCCAACTAATCATTTGATTAGCAGCATCGTTATATTCTTTTCTTAATGCATTTGCACGAATATCTTTTAATTTATCTTCATTTCTCAATAAAATATTGATTGCTTCACTTAACACTTTCGCATTGAGTTCTTTTTCTTCTAACAGTATTGCTCCACCATTACTTGCAAGTTCCATTGCATTGTAATATTGGTGATTGTTAGGAACGTATGGACTAGGAATCAATATGCTAGCTGTACCTAATGCCATAATCTCACTTAATGTTGTTGCTCCTGCTCTACATATCGCTAACTTTGCAAAAGCAAGACATGTTAATCCATCAACATAAGGAACAATGCGAATGCGACTATCACTTTGTGTTTTAAATTCATAGTCATTCGCTTTACCACTAACAACTAGTATTTGCACATTACGATTAATCGTTGGTAATGCTTCATCAATAACTTTCGCTACACTACTAGAACCAAGTGATCCCATCATAAATAAAATATATGGTTTACTAGGATCTATTCCATACTCTTTTAATTTATTACTATCTAGTTTCTTTTTAGATGCTATAGAAGCTTCTGGATTACCAAATACACGAGTTTTAGATGTAGGAAATTGTTTTAATGGTCCATTAGAACTTAATACAATCGCATCACAATATTTACTGAGCATTACATTTGCTTTACCCGCAAAAGAATTCTGTTCATGAATCATTGTAGGAATATGTAAGAAATGTGCCGCAATGATTAAAGGAACACTAATATAGTTACCAAAGCCAATACAAGCATTTGGTTTCTCTTCTTTTAAAATCTTATAACATGCATTTTCTGCTTTTAATAAAGATGCAGCAGATGAAATCTTAGCTTTGACTCCACCATTCATGCCACTCATGTGCATTCCAATAAAACGATAGCCTTTCTCTGGGATAATATCTTTTTCCATACGGTTATCTGACCCAAAGAAAACTATTTCTATATCAGGATATTTCTGTTTTAATATTTCCGCAAAAGCAAGTGCTGGATAGATATGTCCACCCGTACCGCCTGTCGCAATCATTACCTTTTTCATGCAGAGACTATTTTACCATAATAAAGAAGAGTGCATATATAATTGTGCAAGATAATTTTATATTTGTGATGATAAAACAAAGGATGTGCTATTCTAAATATATTAAAGAAGGAGATAAAAATGAGTACACCTATAGCTAAACCATATATCGCATCTTTTGAAAAAAGAGGCTTTGGTATGTTTATTCACTGGGGATTATATTCAACTTTAAATCAAGGTGAATGGACATTAAATATTCATAAAATACCAGAAGACAAATATCATGAATTATTTACAAATTTTACTGCAGAAGATTTTGACGCAGATGAAATTGTAAGAATTGCAAAAAATGCAGGAATGAAATATATCACACTTACGACTAGACATCATGATGGATTCTCTTTATATGATACAAAAGGATTAACCGATTATGATGTAATGCATACACCTTGTAAAAGAGATTTAGTAAAAGAATTTGTGGAAGCATGTCGTAAAGAAGATATCTTACCTATTCTCTATCACACTACACTAGATTGGTCTCGTAAAGATTTTGATGAAGACTTTGATCATTACTTAGAATATCTAAGAAAAAGTGTTGAAATACTCTGTACAAATTATGGTGAGATTGGTGGTCTTTGGTTTGATGGAAACTGGAGTAAAAGAGGTTCTGATTGGAAGTTAGATGAATTATATGGAATGATTAGAAGATTACAACCAAATGCCATGATTATTAATAATACTGGCTTATCTGAACAAGGTAAAACAGGTCACCCTGAAATAGATTCTGTTACTTTCGAGCAAGGTCAAGCAACACCAATGAATCGTGAAGGAATGGAAAAATATGTTACTGCTGAAATGTGTCAAACAATGAATCATCATTGGGGAATAGCAGAAAACGATTGGGATTATAAGAGTCCTAGACAAATGATTGAAAGATTATGTCATGCTAGAAAAGTAGGAGCGAACTATCTTCTTAACATTGGCTTAACTGGTACTGGTAAAGTCAATAACATGTCTAAAGCATTACTTGAAGTAATTGGCAATTGGACAAATATGGCAAAAGATTCTCTATATACAGGTAAACCTTCTACTATTACTACAAATCATGAAAAAGACTTTGTTTTAGATGTAGGAGATACTTCTTATGTATATGTACATGATCTTCCATTACTTGGGCCAAAAGATGTCGTAGCAGCATATGAAAATAAAAATGAAGGTCATGAGCTAAATCAAGTATCAAGAAAGATCAAATCGATTAAATGGATTGATAATGATGAAGAATTATTATTCCATCAAGATGGAAATCACGCTAGCTTTAGAGCTGTTGGATATCCATATGGTTGTTTCTATATTGTAAGAATCGCTAAAATTACTTTTGAATAAGCATTATAAAAGGACATATCGAATGAAGTGATATGTCCCTATTTTTTTATTAGTCTTCTACAGAAGTTCTAACTAGATTATATCCACCAACGTTACATCCTTTGGCTTCATAAATCTTGTTACCCCATCTATCAAATACGTTACCACAGTTATCTGTTGTGAATGGTCCTCCATCGTCCCATCCAGCAGTAGATTTTGTTGTTGTAGTAGAAGTTACTTTATTTGTACTTGTAGATGTATTGTTCTTTGTATCATCTAATGTTGTAACTTTATATGTAACTACATAGTATTTAGAGAATTTATCTGTAACAAACTTTAATGCGTTAGCTTCTAATGTAGCATCTAATACATCATATGTTGTCACATCATTTTCTGTATGTTCTCTAACAACTTTAATTGTCTTATCCTTTAGTGTAGCTAATGTGGTTTCATCTAAGTAAATTGTTGCAGTAATAGCATTATTTAATGAAATAACTGATGTTTCGCTTGATATGCCATCCGCATTAGTTGTAATTGCTTTTAGATTTACATCTAATGGAAGAAGAATTTCTACATCTGTAGATTTAGTAACATTACTCTTTATTGCATCTTCAACCTTCGTTTTTTCTTCATCTCCTACTTCTTCAATTTGATTAGCTTCTAATTTAACACCAGTAACAGTAACTGCAGCATCAGTAACAACTGAAGAAACTTCTTCAAATGCTGCTTCATCTACAGCTGGAGTGATTGGACTAGTAACAGGAGCTTTTTCACCCTTTTTAACAACTACATATTTACCATCAATTTTAGCTAAATCATAACCTTCAACTAAGTATTTAGAAACATCACTAGAATATGTTCCTCCTTCAACAGTAACTTTGCCTATTTCAGAACTATCTAAAACTTCAATTGCCGTAACATCTGCGGTGAATTCTCCTCCAGTAATGTTTACCTCAATATTATTACTATCATAGTATTTGCTATCAAAGTCAACAAAGATATCACTACTAGAAGTAACTACTTTACTATCTCCAACCTTACCTGAAGAGTTTCCTTTGGCAATAATTTTAGTATTACCACTTATATTGACTTTACCGCCACGAATGCAAATACCATTTCCATTAGATGAGTACAAAGTACCGCCACTAATATTTAATGTACCTTCCTGAGGATGATATATAGCTACTGAAATATAACCACTTGTTTTAATATTTCCAATTAAAGTACCACCATTAATATTAATAGTTGTCCCTCCTGCTTTGCGTTTCTCATTATAGGTTCCATTTCCACCAACAACAAAATTATCTACAGTCTTTAGAACACCATTATTAATTACAGCTATCGCGCCTTTTCCTTCAACAATTACTGCGCATTCTTGT
>CAVCUC010000103.1:0-4066 GCA_963605225.1 bacterium | reverse complement strand
ACATAGGGGCTGCGTAACCAAATACTAAGCATATTTTTGCGCTAGACGCATTTTTAATTCGTAATCCTAGTATTGAACCTAGTTCACCTGGTACAACTACAATCTGTATATCATCAATGTTAAAAATTCTATATTTCATTTCTCTAACACAATGTCTAGAACCAGCTTCTATTTTCTTGTCAAAACAAGCAATTCCTGTGACAAGTAATTTAACCGTATCGAAATTTGTTTCTGTTTTTAGTTTTTCTTCAAAGTCTTTCTTCTTTTCTATATAGCTATTAACATCTTCATCCCATTCTGCATGGTAACTACCTTGTTTAATTTCACAGTTTGTTAAAGTGATAGGCATCCAATCAGTACTTCTTTTATTCATTTGATCCACAATGTTGCTTGCTTGTGTTTCTAATTCATCAAATAAGTTACCTTTACGATATTGTTTGTTACCCATATCACCAGCATTGCCTTGAATCATCATAACGGTAGTATTTTCTTGTTTCTCTAAGCGTTTTCTTAGTTCACCGAATAAATCGGCACTTAAGTCCATATTATTTGGTCCAAGAACTGTACAGTGGTGTGCTAAGTTAACAAGCATTCCGACCATTTTGTTGTCGTGATAGAAGCCTAGAGAATGAATCCATTTATCACTCATCTTATTCTTATCGTTTCTGTTAGAATATAAGCCATCAATTAATGTTTTACGGTATTTTACATTTACTTCTTGTCCTTCATCTAAATAAGCTTCTATAACTGTTTTAGAGACAACAGAAATAAACTTTTCTTGATAGTCTTTATCTACGGTATGATTTAATCTATCACCAGAAACAAGTGGACCACTATGCGTATGAGCTACATTTAAAATTAAGTGTTCTTCATCAAGGCTGATGTTTGCTTCATGAATCTTATCCATGATTCTACTTGTTACTGATTCATCAAAACCAACAACATCAATTCCTGCAATAACGATTTTAGTATTCTCAAATGTAATACCAAATGCAGTAATGGTTATAGGATCGTGTACTTTATGATAAGGCTCTGTTCTTTGTGTATAACCACCTTGAAAACAAGGCTTATCAGGGGTGATATCATTTCTTTTAATTGATAATTTCATGTATTTTTTCCTTTCTGTAAATAAAAGCTCCAATTACTCGGAGCTTTTATCAATCAAAATTTATGTCTAATTATACTAAGATTCCGAGTGCATATGCGACAAACGAGATAAGTAGTGTCCATAAGATTACAGTTGTCATCTTTACTTTACGTTTATTGAGTAAGAAATAACTAATTGCTGTAAGAGCTACAGGAATCATACCTGGCATAATACTATCTAGAGTAGATTGTAATTCTGTAACAATTTCACCAGAAGTAAATGTTAAACCTGTTTTAACACTAATTACAGAAGGAATTAATGCACCTACTACAGTTAAACCAAGTACAGAACAAGCTTCTGTAAAGATATTTAATTCGTGACCAAATTGTGTAATAATCTTTTGACCTGCATCATATCCCATTCTAAAGAAACGAACACGGATTAAGAATATTGCTAGGGCATATGCTAACATAATGAATACACCAGTCATAGAGTATTCAAGTGCACTATATGCAGCAATACCACCAAATATAGTAGGGAGTAGTACCCAGAACACTGTGTCGCCAATACCAGCAAGTGGTCCCATTAAACCAGTCTTTACGTTCTGTACGGCATCCATACCATCAATGCCTTCTTGTTCTTCGATAGCTAGAGCTGCACCTAGGATAACTGCTGATAGATAAGGTTGTGAGTTGTAATATTTGTAGTGATTATTTAGAGCTGCTACATAATCATCATCGTTAGGATAGATTTTTCTTAATGCTTTAGATAAAGAATATACTACAGCAGGTGCTAATTGTGTTTCATAGTTGAATACACATACTGGCATTGCCATCCAACGAATACTAGCTTCTTTTACATCTTGACTAGTTAAGATTGTTTTCTTCTCACTCATCTTCTAAACCTCCTGCTGTAACAGCGGATTGCTTTGATTTTTCAACTTCTGTCTTAAAGAATTTAAATGCCATTGCAAAGCCAACTAAAGCTACACCTAACATAGGAACATTGATATATGCATATAATACAAATCCTAATATTAAGTAGTTGATATATTTCTTAGCAGGCATGTAATTTAATAACATTGAGATACCTACTACTGGTAAAATCTTACCTGCAACATTTAATCCACCCATGAACCAATCAGGAAGAATTGCAATAAGATCATTGATTACATCTACTCCTAATGAAACAGCAATAGCTACAGGAACTACATACTTTAATATTTGCATAAGAACAGTTAACCAAAGGACATTGTTCATTGCTTTAAACTGTTTCTTATTTGCATAGTTTTGAGACCAACGAGCTACAAAGCCATTTGCAATCTTATGAAGAATATCTAGTTGTACAGATAGCATCGCTACTGGAATTCCTATAGCTAGACCTGCATCTACTTGACCTCCTGCAGCAATAGCAATTGGTACAGCAACTAGTGTTGCAACATTATAATTAGGTACACTGGCTCCAGCTAGTCCTACAACACCCATACTCATTAGTTGAAGAGTACCACCAATATATAGACCAGTTTTTATGTCACCGAAAATTAATCCAAGGATATATCCCATAACGACTTTACTAGTCAAGAATTGCAATTGAGGGCCATATGCATCATACCCACAAATCGCAGCGTACAATAGTAATAGAATAAACTGCATTGTTGTCATAAAATTTTCCCTTCTTTCAAATTAATGTATTAAATTCCACTTTTGTATCAGTTGGCACGTGTTGAACAGTTACATGTACACCTAGGTTCATTAATTTTTTACATGCTTCTAGTTCTTCATCGCTTAGATAGGCTCGTCTAGAACATTTAAATCCTTCTAAAGCTTCAGTTGCACCAATCTGTAAATTTGGAATGTTTATACCTTCTTCAACAAGTTTTAATATTGTTGTTGGACTTTTTGTTAAGAGGAATATCTTTTGTCCTTCGTATTTTCCTGCTTTCATATTTGTAAGAGCAGTATCATAAGTGATTATGGATGCGGCCATACCAGCTGGTTTAGCTAACATCATTGTTTGTTTTAGGATTGGATTGTTTGCTGTTTTATCATCGATAACCATGACACGTTGAGCACCAGTAGTTCCAGCCCATTGTGTCATTACTATTCCATGTAATAATCTGTTATCAATTCTTGTTAATACGATTTTCATATTTTTTTCACCACTTATCTTTCTATTTTGTTTACTTGTATTTGTTCTGCAAACTTTATGATTTCATCTTGTTTTATATCTTCTAATGAAGATGCTGTAGCGCATCCTGCTGCTACAGAATACTTTAAGGCTTGTTCTATATCTTGCGTTTGATCAAATATTCCTACAAATGTTCCTAACATTGCATCGCCACATCCTACTTTATTGATTGCATTTATTTCTGGTTGAGATACTTTGTATATGTCATTTCCATTTGAATAATATGCACCATCTTTTCCTAATGAAACTAATATGCTTGATAAACCATTTTCTAATAGTGTATTTGCTTGTGTTTCTAAAGGAAAATCATTTTTGAGGATTAAACTTAGTTCATAGCGATTTGGTTTAATTAAACTTGGTTTTAATCTTTGAATATCTTCAATGCTTAATGATTCCATATCTATAACTAGCTTTGCGTCTTTATCGTGGATATAATCACATAGTTCTTTTAGAAATGATTTGTTCAATCCGTTACAAGAGCTTCCACATATCATCACAATGTCTTTACTAGTAATATTTTTAAGGGAAGAGAATATTTCTTTTTTTGTATCTTCTGTAGCGATTGGGCCATTTCCATTTACACATATTGTTTGTGAAGGGGAATATATTTTAGAATTGATTCTTGTATTACCTTCTAGATTTATTCCTATAAAATTGATTGTTTCTTTATTCGAAAAATCTTCTTTTATATATGTGCCAGTAAATCCACCAATTAAAGCAATTGCTGTATTTTTTATATTCCACATTTCTAATACTCTAGAAACATTTAAGCCTTTACCACCTGCTTTAAAG
>CAVCUC010000102.1:0-4082 GCA_963605225.1 bacterium | reverse complement strand
TATTGAACCTATAGTTATACTCATTAAAACAATACCAAATATCAGTTATATTATATTAGCGATTATTTGGTTAGGGAGTGAAGGTAGTGTATCGGCTGTTACCTTTATGATTTTATTTCCAATATGTTTTAATGCATTTGTATCAAAACTAGATGACATGTATCGAAAACAAAAAGATGTAATTGCGATATATCGCTCTAATACATTAGAAATGATTCGAATTTGTATCTTACCTGAATTATATATAGAAATGATTCAAACTAGCATTACGGCTATTTCTATGGGGCTTAAAGTAGCTGTTATGGCTGAAATATTAGCTGCAGTAAGAATTGGTATAGGGAAACAATTAAATTATGCTCGTATCAATTTAAATACATCAGATTTAATTGCTTGGACAATTATTATTCTTATTCTTTCTTATCTATTAAATTATATTTTTCAATTATTGTTACAGTGGAGACTAAAGGAGGAACAATATGGAAAAAGTAAATGCGGCAACGCTACAAACAATTCATACAATTGTTGAGCGGAACGCAAATAAAAAAGGGCCTGTAATCATCATGTTACATGAGGTCCAAGATTCATTGGGCTATATTCCTTTTGAAGCAATAGAATGTATTTCTAAAGCTACAGGAGTGAGTGAAGCAGAAGTATATGGAGTTGTAAATTTCTATGCTGGTTTTACAACAATACCTAAAGGAAAACATGTTATTAATGTATGTCTTGGTACAGCGTGCTATGTAAAGGGTAGTCAAAGCTTAATCGATAAAGTGATTGAACTTACTGGCGCTAGTATTAATTCAACAAGTAGTAATGGTATGTTTTCGTTAGATGCAACAAGATGCTTAGGAGCATGTGGTCTAGCACCAGTATGTGTCATTGATGGTAAAGTATTAGGAAATTGTACTGTTGAATTATTAGAACAAGAAATTAAACAAATCACAGAAAAGTAAATTTTTTTTAGAAAGCGATGTATGCGCTTACATATCTTTTAAGGAGTGAAAGATGAAAACGGTAGAAGATTTAAAAAAATTAAGAGAAGAATCCTATAATCAAATTAAATTAAGATTAGATAATCGAACATATAAAATATATGTTCATATAGATGAAAATAACAAAGAATATTCAAAAGAATTATTTCAATATATTTTAGAAGAAGTAGACCATAATAATTTAGATTGTTATGTAATTTTAGGTGAACCATTACATGAAGAAGGAACTCATTTAACAATCGATGATGGTAAGAAACCTATTCAATATCATCATGTGACAAAAGAAATGATAAACGAAATCCTTTTGTCTCATATCCAAAATCATGTTGTTTTAGAAAAATATGTACAAGGAGATTGAGATATGTATAGAGTAAATATTTTATGTTGTGCAGGAACAGGATGTACTGCTAGCCATTCAAAACAAATATTTGATAATTTTAAAGAATGTATTCAAAAATATGATTTAAAAGATGAAATCAAAGTCATTCAAACAGGATGTTTTGGTTTATGCCAAAAAGGACCTATTGTAGCGATATATCCAGATAAAATCTATTATTCACACGTATCACCAGATGATGTAGAAAAAATCGTTACAGAGCACTTGTTACAAGGTCGTGTTGTTAAAGATTTAGAACTGTATGATATTGACCCAGAGACAAATGAGAAAATTTTAAATATTGATAAAATCAAGTTTTATGAAAAACAACAAAGAATAGCTTTAAGAAATTGCGGTAAGATTGATCCAGAAAATATCAATGAATATATTGCAATGCATGGATATGAAGCATTAGGTAAAGTCCTTACTACAATGACTCCTCAAGAAGTAATTGATGAAATGAAAGCATCTGGTCTTAGGGGAAGAGGTGGAGCAGGTTTCCCTACTGGTTTAAAATGGCAATTTGAAAAAGATCAAGTATCTGATGATAAATATGTAATTTGTAATGCGGATGAAGGAGATCCTGGAGCTTTTATGGACCGTTCTATCTTAGAAGGTGATCCACATGCAATTATTGAAGGCATGGCGATTATGGCATATGCGGTAGGTGCAAAAACAGGTTATGTTTATATTCGTGCAGAATATCCAATCGCAGTGCATCGTTTAAAAGTTGCAATTAAACAAGCAAAGGAATTAAACCTATTAGGAGAGCATATATTTGGCACTGACTTCTCATTTGATTTAGAAATTAGACTAGGTGCAGGTGCCTTTGTATGTGGCGAAGAAACTGCTTTAATCGCTTCGATTGAAGGAAAACGTGGTATGCCATCGCCTAAACCACCATTTCCTGCTGTGAAAGGTGTATGGGGTAAACCAACAAGTATCAATAATGTAGAAACTTTAGCAAATGTTGCACAAATTATGTTAAATGGAGCTAGTTGGTATAGTTCTATTGGCACTGAAAAATCTAAAGGTACAAAAGTATTCGCATTAGGAGGAAAAATTAAAAATACGGGTTTAGTTGAAATTCCAATGGGAACAACTTTAAGAGAAATTATTTATGAAATTGGTGGTGGATGCCCAAATCATAAAAAATTTAAAGCGGTACAAACTGGTGGCCCAAGTGGTGGTTGTTTAACAGAAAAAGAACTCGATACACCTATTGATTATGATAATTTGATACAAGCTGGCTCCATGATGGGATCAGGAGGAATGATTGTTTTAGATGAAGATAATTGTATGGTCGATGTTGCTAGATTCTATATGGAATTTATTGTCGATGAAAGTTGTGGCAAATGTACACCATGTCGAGTTGGTACAAAACGATTATTAGAAATGCTTACTAAGATTACTAAAGGCGAAGGTACTTTAGAAATGTTAGATGAGATGGAAAAACTATGTTATGAGATTAAAGATACAGCATTATGTGGTCTAGGACAAACAGCTCCTAATCCAATTCTATCTACACTTACTCATTTTAGAAGTGAATACATGGAACATATAGTAAATAAGAAATGTCCAGCAGGAGTATGTAAAGCTTTATTAACATATTCTATTGACCCTAGTATTTGTCGTAAATGTTCTTTATGTTCTAGAAAATGTCCAGTACAAGCAATAAGTGGCGTTGTTGGTAAAGAAGCATTCCATATTGATACAAATAAATGTATTAAATGTGGTACTTGTTTAGAAACTTGTCGCTTTGGTGCAGTAGTAAGAAAGTAGGTGAATGATATGACACTTGTTCATTTAAAAATTAATAATAAAGTAATTACAGCAGAACATACTGACACAATATTAACGGCAGCTTTAAAAAATAATATTAAAATTCCTACATTATGCTATTTAAAAAATATTACGCAATCTGGAGCATGTAGAGTTTGTTTAGTAGAAGTAAAGAAAGCAAAAACACTATTATCTGCGTGTACTACTCCAGTAAGTGAAGGAATGGAAGTCTATACAAATTCTTCAAGAGTATTAAAAGCAAGAAAGAATTCGGTTGAGCTAATTCTCAGTAATCATAATAAAAATTGTTTATCTTGTACAAGAAATCAAAATTGTGAACTACAAACTTTATGTAATGAATTAGGTATTAGAGAAAATAAATTTGAAGGTGAACATACAGAATCTACATTTGATGATTTTAGTTATGGAATCATCCGTGATACGTCAAAATGTGTTTTATGTGGTAGATGTATAGATACATGCAATAAGGTACAAGGACTAGGAATTTTAGGCTTTGAAAATAGAGGATTTAAGACGATTGTAGCGCCTATTTATAATCAATCTTTCGCTAATGTTAATTGTATGCAATGTGGTCAATGTGTAAATAATTGTCCAACTGGTGCTTTAAGTGAAAAAGAAGATATATATAAAGTAATTGATGCTTTAAATGATCCTAAAAAACATGTAATTGTTCAAACTGCTCCTGCTGTTCGGGCTAGTTTAGGTGAAGAATTTAATCTTCCTATAGGAACACGTGTTACTGGAAAAATGGTGTCCGCTTTAAAAGAATGTGGATTTGAACGCGTTTATGATACAAATTTTGGTGCTGATTTAACCATTTTAGAAGAAGGAAATGAATTATTAAATCGTTTAAATGATCCTTCTAAATTACCAATGTTTACATCATGTTGTCCTGGTTGGATTCGCTATAT
>CAVCUC010000101.1:0-4208 GCA_963605225.1 bacterium | reverse complement strand
ACATACAGGAGTTGATCATATTGTTGTTGCAAATGATAATGCGTCCAAAAGTGACATTATTAAAAAATCTTTGATGATGGCAGCTCCATCAGGAATTAAAACAGCGATTAAGTCTGTAGATGATTCGATTAAGTTATTAAATGATCCTAGATGTGAAGGATTAAAAATTCTTGTACTGGTGAATTCACCAAGTGATGCTTTAAAGGTAGTAAAGAATGTTTCAGGCATTCCATATATCAATGTTGGAAATTATGGAAGAGTCGCTGCTGAAAAGCCAGGTAAACCTCGTAAAGCATATGGTAATAACATCTATTGTGATGAAGATGAAATACAAGAATTTAGAGAATTGTTAGCTACTGGTTTAAAGTGTGAGTATCAAACAACACCAGAAGAACCAGTTGAAGATTTAGCCAAAGTATTAAAGTAAAGGAGAGATTAAACATGGTACAACAAGGCTTAATGTGTGCATTGGCTTGGTGGCTAGGTAATGCGATTGATCGTACGCTTGCTTGGCAAACATGCCAACGTCCAATTGTGATTTCTACAATCACAGGATTATTTTTAGGAGACATCAAAACAGGTATTGTTATGGGTGCTACTCTAGAATCTATTTTTATGGGTATTAGTGCGATAGGAGGTAGTGTTCCAGCAGATGCAATGGCTGCTAGTATCATTTCAGTAGCTTACACAATCTTAAGTGGTAGTGATGTTGAAACAGGACTAGCTCTAGCGATGCCAATTGGAACTGTAATGAGCTCAGTTGCAGAAATGTATAAACCAGTTCTAGCATCATTTGCTCCACATTTTGAAAATTTAGCGGCTAGTGGAAATATTAAGAAATTCCGTGCTCAAACAATTTTCTTTGGTGTATTCGTTGACCGTTTACCACAAGCAATTATTTTATTCTTAGCGATTGCATTTGGTGTTAATGGACTTGAGGCGTTTATGGCTAGCTTACCAAGTTGGGTAATGAGAGGATTAAGTGCTGCTAGTGGTATGATGACTGGTATTGGTTTCGCTATCTTAACAACAATGATTTGGAGTAAAGAGATTGGTGGATTCTTCTTTGTAGGTTTCGTTCTAGCTAAATATTTAAGTTTAGGTACATTACCAATTGCAATAATTATGGCAGTTGTAGCAATTATGTACTTCTACAATGATAAGAAGATTCTTGATGCAAAAAATGCTAATGCTACAAGCAATCAAGTAAGTAATAGTGAGGAGGATTTCTTCTAATGGCAAAGTTTACATATACTGATCAAGAAAAGAAAACATTACATCAAATGTTTTTAAACTCAGGTTTAGTTTTCTGTGGATTCAACCAAGTAAAGATGGAAGCAAATGCCTTCACTTGTACAATGGCACCTGCTATTGAAGAACTTTATGATGATCCTACAGAAAAAGGAAATGCATTAAGAAGAGCAAATGGTTTCTTTAATACACATGCTGTTATGTTTAGTTTTATCGCTGGATTAACATATGCTTTAGAAAAAGAAAAGAAAACAAAAGGTACTGTAGATGATGATGTTATTGAAAACATTAAAGTTGCATTAATGGGACCTACTGCTGGTATTGGTGATGCATTCTTCTTCAATTGCTTACGTGTTATTGCAGCAGGTATTGGTATAGGATTATGTTCACAAGGTAATATTTTAGGTGTTCTATTATTTATCTTAATTTATGGTGGTAGTCAGATTGTTTGTAGATATTATTTACTTCGTGTTGGTTATTCTCTAGGAACATCATTTATTGATTCAGTATTCTCTTCTGGATTAATGGATTCATTAACAAAAGCAGCTTCTATTATTGGTTTATCCATGGTTGGTGCAATGACTGCAACAATGGTTAATGTAAAACTAAATTGGACAATTAATATTGGTGATGCTAGTGTAGTTGTTCTTGATGTAATCAATAGTATTATGCCAGGTATCCTATCTATCGTACTTGTATTTGTACTAATGAAATTAATTAAAAAAGGATATCGTCCTATTAGTCTAGTATTTGGAATCTTAGTTGTTTCAATTGTTCTAGCATTCTTAGGTGTTTTCTAAAATAACAAAGAAGGGGAAGAACATTGTTCTTCCTTTTTCTTATAAGGAGAAAATAAATGATTATTTATAGTGAAAATGTAGTTTTCTATGAAACAATAAAACCTGCGTTTATAGAAATAGAAAATGGAATGTTTAAGCATATAATTGATGGGAGTCAAAACATACAAGCAGATATTGATTATGGTGAAAATTATATTATTCCTGGAATTATAGATACACATAACCATGGTGGTGCCGGTTATCGCTTTGATAGTGCAGACAAAAAAGGTATTTTGGATTGTTTGAAAGCACAAGCTTGTTTTGGCGTAACTGGTATTTTCCCAACTACATGTAATGAGGAACAATATCCTCTTTTGACTGAAATTAGTCACGAAAATAATGATGGAGCTAAAGTGTTAGGTATTCATTCAGAAGGCCCATGGGGTAGTAGAGTTGGTGAAAAAGGTGTGAATAACGGTTATCCTTCAGTTGATCTTGAATTAGCTTGTAAGATGGTTGATAAAGCTAGTGGCTTACTGAAGTTAGTAGATGTCGCTCCTGAAATAGAAAAAGGTCTAGATGCGATTGATTATTTTGTGTCTCATGGTATTACAGTTGGACAATATCATACAAATGCTACTTATGAAGAATCTTTAAAAGGTATAGAACATGGAACAACTGTAGCAACGCATTTATTTAATGTGATGACGGGTTTACATCATCGAGATGTTGGCGTAGCAGGGGCTTCTTTATTAAGCGATAAAGTGGATTGTGAATTAATATGTGATGGTTTACATGTATCTTTACCAATGATTGCATTAGCGATAAAAATGAAATCCCATGATAGAATCATGATGGTTAGTGATAATACAGCATTTTTAGGCGCACCAAAAGGTAAATATAAAGGTCAAGAAAAAGATATTGGTACTGATAGAGAAGAATTAACAGTTACTGATGAAGGATTTGTTTTAAGCAAAACAGGTAGGCTTTCAGGAAGTAGTAAACCTGTTCTTTACGGTATGAAAAATCTTGTGCAGAAATTAAATATGGATTTGGTAGATGTATGTAGAATGAGTAGTTTTAATCCCGCTAGAAAATATGGTTTAGTTTCCAAAGGAGAAATACATGAGGGAAAAGATGCAGATTTTGTGGTGATTAATGCGAATTTTAATGCTTTATATACATATGTAGAAGGTAGGAAAGTCTTTGATTATACTGAAGATAAAATACCTTTTAATGAGAAATATTTAGAAGAAAGTTATTTAGGTGATTAATATGAAATATTTATTGTTTCAAAGTGATGATTATGGAATATCACATGGTGTATCAGATGGTATTTTATATGCTATTAAAAATGGTGTAGTTAGAAATACAGGATTATTTGTCAATATGCCTAGTAGTGAAGAAAGTGCAGAAAAAATTAAAAATATAGAAAATATTGATGTAGGAATTGATATCAACTATGTGGCTGGATATCCTGTTTCTAGTAAAGAGTTAGTAAAAGATATGGTTGATGAATATGGACACTTTATTTCTTCAACAAAACAAATGAGAAATAATAAGTTAATCGAAAAGAAGAATGGTATCTGTTATTTTGAAAAAGATCCATATGATTATGAACAAGTATTAATAGAAACAGATAATCAAGTACAGAAATTTATCGAATTAATGGGTAAAAAACCAGCATATATCCATAGTCATTCTCTAAGTACGCCAAATACGGTTAAAGCTTCCTTAGAAGTAGCGAAAAAATATAATCTTATCTCTACTAGACTAGATCGAAATCATAGAGATGTATATCAAATTCCTGTAGATTGGACGCCAAAACCTTTTCCGCAAGAAGAACAATTCAAAGTGGATGTTACTTCAAAACTCATTCAATCATTAAAGAATAGTTTGAATCATGAAATAGGATACTATATATGTCATTGTGGCTATGTGGATGATGCTTTGTTAAGTGAAACGACTTATACCATTATCCGTTGTAAAGATTTAGCTAGTGCCACTAGTTATGAATTAATTAATTTCTTAAAAGAAAATGATATACAGATTATTACGCATACAGAACTAGCAAAATTAATTGATTAATACTCTGTTTCTTCTTCATATTCTTTCATCTTGAATAGAGCTATTTATGAGAATGTAATTAATATTTGAAATTGTTTAAGAGAATCGTAC
>CAVCUC010000100.1:0-4450 GCA_963605225.1 bacterium | reverse complement strand
CATATACATTTCCACATGAGTCTGTTGTAAATGGTCCTCCATCATCCCATCCACCAGAACTCTTCTTTGTTTCACTAGTAGCTGTTGGAGTTGGTGTAGGCACATATGGTTGAGCATCTGTTTCTGGGAATGTTACATATGCATTCTCTCTTGATTTATCTAGATTAACAATTAATCGTTTATCAGTGTTTCCATTTACCATTACTACTAGCTTATCTGCTACTTTGAACTTAGATCCTTGAGTGTTATGTAGTATTGGTAGTTTTGCAGTATAGCTTGTTTCATAATCCGCATTCACTTCATCTGGTAACCATGAGAAATTATCTAAATCAAAATAATCGGAAAAATCCATTGATTTACCAGCTATAGTCGCTGTAACAGTTATATCGTCTTTAGTAGCTAATGCTTTTCCACCTTGAGGATAAGGTACATTGAAACTAATTGTTGTAATTACTGGATTATATATAGCTTTAATCGTTTCATCTTCATCTAATGAATCAAATGTGAAATATGAATCATAAGATTCTACTTTTTTCCCTTCGTCATTAATGTATACCCACTTTTCAAATGCTCTGCCTTCATATGTTGGTGCATATACTGTTACTTTAGTGCCTGTATCATAACTCTTTGTAACACTAGCAGTCCATGGCTTTTCAATCGGTGTATCGCTACAATTAATTGTCACTGTCTTTTGAGCTGTTATTTGACCATCAAGAGTATATGTAAGTTCTAATGTATCAGAAGAAATATCATCTTTTTTAGCCCATAAAGTCACATTAAATGTTTTCCATGTATTAGCTTCAGTAGTTAAAACGATTCCTACATTAGAATCATATGTTTGTGTTTCTCCACCATCAATCGTGTAGTAGATTGTAGCTCCTTGAGTGGCAGTAGTCGCTTCTACTACTAATTTAGTGCCCGAATAAGTTCCACTATCTTTTGTGACCGTTGGCTTTTCAACTGTTGTAGGTGTAGTTTCAGTGACGTTTACTGTTACACTAAATGTTATACCTTCTGTAAATGTGACATTCTCTGGTTTAGTAATCATTGAATTAGGTATTACAATCGTTGCACTTCCACTTTCTGGTTTAATTACATTACCTTCAGAGTCAATTAAACTAGATAACATATCATCAGTAATCTTTGATTTCTCTACAGTATAGATGTTTTTACCACCATCTGTATCTACACCAATAGCAGTACTTGGTAAAGCGTTTATTAAATCATCTTTAGAGATTCCTTTTTGTACTGTAATTGATGTACTTTCAAAACTATTTACTGTAATCGCCTTTGATTCAGTTTGAAGCCCTTCTGAGATAATCGTTAATGTACCAGCTTCATCTATTGATACAGAGTCAGCTATGATTTCTGTTCCATCACCAAATTTGATTGTAATATTCTCTGGTTGAATGGAATCAGAGAAAACTAATCCTCTGTCAATATTTTTAGCTATTTGAAGCTTAAACGCATATGTTGTATTGTATTTCGCTCTTCCGGATGTTGGTGTCATTCCTTCAGCGTTAACTTCTAACCATTGTAAATCCCATGTCCATTGACTCGCACCATCTGGTCCATATGTGTATTTTATAGACTGAGGTAAATATCTTCCTGCAGTTGGACTATCGTCAACAGCTGTTAATTTCAAACTAGTTAATCTATCTAGATACTTCGCATCTATACTTACATCATTACTTGGCATAGCAATAGTAAATACTTGTTCTTCTTTTGGTATAGTAACGTAGTCTAACCCTTCAGCGTTACTAGTATCCCAACTTAAGAATATCTTTTCAGTATCTTGATTGTTATCTGAAATCGTTACTTGTTTTCCTGCATAGTAACTACCAATTACTGTTCCGTTAACAGTTAATTTATATTTTGTACTTTCACCTTTTTCTTGATATAACGCTTTTTCATCCGCATGATAAACTAAATGTAAATTTCCTGGGTTATCAGAATAGTATCTTCCTTCAACATAATTCGTAATGTTATCACCAACTTTTTTATTTCCTGAAGAATAAGCAGTAATACCAATATGTGCACCTTCTGTCGTTGAGCCTCTAATATATGATTTTGAAAACGCGCCCTCATCTAGATAAATATTTTCTATCGTGCCTTCACTAGTAAAATTATTTTCTACAATATTTTTACCAGACATGATAATGTCATACACTCTATAAACATAAATAGCAGCATGAGTACTACCATACTCATTCTCTATATTTCTATTACCTGTTACCGTGCAGTTCATAAATGTGGTCTCACTAGAATTAATATAAGCAGCAGAGCCTTCTCCCCTAGCTGTGTTGTTGTTAATAGTACAATCGCTAATTAAACCATTATCTGCATCGATGCCTATTCCACCACTTTTTGCATTTGCGTAATTGTTATTAATTTGGATTTTTCTTATTTTAAAATAATTATCAACGTAAATGCCACCGCCACAATTATATGAATAATTATGAGAAACAGTGGATTTATAATCACCCTCTATATCAAGTTCTCCCTTTGAATAAATACCACCACCAACTGAATTTGCCGAAATATTATAATCAATTGATGATTCCGTCATTTTTAAATATACTTTTGCATCACTTTCCTCAATCGTGATACCACCACCAGAAAATTCTTCATCAGTTACAGAATAGTTATGATCAATATGTGAATTAACCATATTGATTTTAAAATCTTCAGTTTGCTTATCATCAGTTGTTCTCTTAGCTAAATAGATAGCACCAGTAGATTCATCCTCAGGTGAAGACGCATTACCATTTACTGCAACATTGTTTAAATTTAATGTTGAACCATAACACATATAGATTGCTCCAGCACTACCAGAATTATTACCACCAGTAATTAATCCACCCGTAGTAACAGTCATTTCAGATGTTGTATTAGAATTTGTTGAATCATCTGGTCTATAGCCTTGATAAGTAAATTCTCTATTTTGAACAGAGTCAGAACTTCCAGGAATTCTTGAGTCACCAACTCCTAAAAGAGTTAATGATTTATAAGCCCAAACATGAAATATTTCACCATTCTTTACTGTAGAACTATAACTACGATAAATCTTATGGCCATTCATTTTTATAGTCCAATTACGACTAACATAAAATGGATCAGATATATCAATATCTTTATTCAACACAATTGTATAGCCTTCATTTGCATAAAAAGTAATGTTATCATTCCTGTCAATACTCACAGAATCGTTGTTTTTAAATGCATATGCAATAATACTTGTATTTGTAGTTTCATCTTTTCCTTCAGCTTTCACTGTATCAATATAAGTAACACTAGATACTAGTATTGTTGTAATAGCTATTAATGTACAAATCACTTTTTTAATATAGTTTCCCATAGTTTATTCCCTCAATTTTTATATATATTATCATATTTCAAACAGTTTCTTTATATATAAGAAACATTCATCAAAAAAATTAGATAGCTACTTCTCGTAAACTATCTAATTTCATTTTATTGATTATTTTGTGTCTGTTTGTACTAGGTTATATCCACCTACATTACAACCTTTTGCTTCATAGATGATATTTCCCCATCTATCATATACATTTCCACATGAGTCTGTTGTAAATGGTCCTCCATCATCCCATCCACCTGAACTCTTCTTTGTGTCTGATGAAGCAGTAGGAGCAGGTGTTGGGGTTGGAATTGGATCATCTGGTTCTGGTGTAGCTTCTGTAGTTTCAGGGAATGTTACATATGCGTTTGCTCTTGAACTATCTAAGTTAACTGTCAAACGTTCATCTGTATTCCCATTTATCATTACCACTAACTTATCTGATGCCACAAACTTAGAACCACCAATATTATGTTTTATTGGTATTTGCGCTGAATATATAGTCTTATAATCTCCTCTTTCATCATTAGGTAACCAAGAGAATTTATCTAAATCGAAATAATAGGAAAAATCTATTGTTTTACCAGCTATAGTCGCTGTAACCGTTATATCGTCTTTAGTCGCTAATGGCACTCCTATTTGAGGATAAGGTACATTGAAACTAATTGCTGTAATTACTGGATTATAAATTGCATATATTGTTTCATCTTGATTTAATACATCAAATGTATAATATTCTTCCGACGATAATACATCACCACTTGAATTCACCCAATTTTGGAATACTCTTCCTTCATATGTAGGTGCATATACTGTTACTTTTGTTCCTGTATCATAACTTTTTGTGACACTATCACTCCATGTCTTTTCAATCGATGTATCGCTACAATTAATTGTCACTGTATTTTGAGCTGTTATTTGACCATCAAGAGTATATGTAAGTTCTAATGTATCAGAAGAAATATCATCTTTTTTAGCCCATAAAGTCACATTAAATGTTTTCCATGTATTAGCTTCAGTAGTTAAAACGATTCCTACATTAGAATCATATGTTTGTGTTTCTCCACCATCAATCGTGTAGTAGATTGTAGC
>CAVCUC010000099.1:0-4497 GCA_963605225.1 bacterium | reverse complement strand
ACAAGCCTTGGTAAATAGCTAACACCTCTGGGTAGAAGTTTTACTTAAGTGTGGCGTTCCCAGAAGCTCGGTCATTCATGGCCGAGTAGTTCACGAAGACTCATCTACCTTTTATTTGTATTACTAATTATTCATATTCAGGAAATAGTGGTAAAACTACTTTTGTTGCAACATCGACTAATCCTAAATCACTCATCTTTACTTCTGGAATAACAGGTAAAGCTAATGTAACAATTCTAAGAATAGGATTTTTCATTCCTACTAATCCTAAATCAATATTAGCTTGTTTCATCTTTTTAGAATCGATGGATAATTCTTCTGCTGGTTTAAGTGACATTAAACCTGCGAGTGGTAGTTCTAAAGTACATAGAATTTTACCATTTAATGCTGCACACATTCCTCCACCACATTCTTTTAATTTATTCACAACAAGTAATGCGTCACTTGCATTCTCATAAACAACTGTTAGATTATGAGAATCATGAGAAACTGTCGAAGCTAATGCGCCATGCTTTGTTCCAAAACCTTTTACAATGCCTTTACCAATTGTTCCTTTACCATAACGATTGAATACAACTACAAATTTATAATCTTCATTAGGTAAAACAATTTCACCATCTTTTACTTCAAACTTTGTTTTCTCTAAATATGTTGAAGATAATTCTACATTAGGATATACCATGACATTTGCATCAATTATTCCATTTTCTATTGGTGCTTTAATCTTCAAATCATCTATAGATATATCTTTAAGATTTACAGAATTTCTATGTTCGATTTCATAATCTTTATCTTCTATTTTTTCTAGCAACTTACCATCTTTTGCGACTAGTTTTCCTTCATAGAATACATGTGTAGGCTTAATATGATTTAAATCTTCTACAAGTAACATATCCGCAACATACCCAGGAGCGATAGCACCTAAATCTGAAACATTTATTTCTCTTGCCGTATTTAAAGTCGCTGATTTTATCGCTAATACTGGATCCATTCCTTGTTCAATTGCTTTATTAACAACGTGATTGATATGACCTTCATATAATAAATCATCTGCTTCACGGTCATCTGTACAGAAAGAGAAATTGTCAAAGAATTTACAATGTTTTACCCCATCCCATACAGCTTCTACGTTATGTGTAATACTAGATTCTCTTGCGTCTACATGCATACCATTTCTTAGTTTTTCAATTGCTTCACTACTATCTCTAGATTCATGATCACTAATTGGGCCACCAATTAAATAAGCACTTAGATTTCTACCAGAAACAAATGGTGAATGTCCTTGGATATAAAGACCTTTTTTCTCAGCTGTTTCAATGATATCCATCATACGATCTTCTTCACGAATAACACCTATAAAGTCCATTACTTCCGCTAAACCAATAACACGTTCTAAAGAAGATAATTCTTCGATTTCTTTTACTAAGAATGTAGCACCAGCATTTTCACAACCTGGTACTGCTGGAACACAACTTGGTATATCCACAAATTGTCTTTGAGGTAAGTCGTTTCCTGCATCATGCATATAACAAACACCTTCTACCCCATACACATTACCGATTTCATGAGGATCTGTCACAATGGTTGTCGTTCCACTAGGAATAGAAACTTTAGCAAAATTACGAGGTGTCATCATACTGCTTTCAATATGCATATGTGCATCAATTAAACCTGGTATGATATATTTTCCTTCACCATCAATTACTTCTTTTACTTGGTCAAGATTTGCTTCTAAATCTTTTGTTTCTACGTGAGCTATACAACCATCATATACAAATACAGTTACTGGATAAATTTCCCCCGTAAATACATTGACTAGTTGTACATTTTTAATAGCTAAGTCAGCTTGAATGAGTCCTAAAGCTGCCTTCATCAATTCTCTACGATTATTTTTAAGTTTCATTTTACCCTCATGCCGCAATAAAATATAAAATTAATGGAATCATTAAAATATAAAGCATTAGATTTACTTCTTTCGCTTTACCACAAGCTACTTTAATTAGTACATGAGCAATAATACCAGCACTAATACCACCAGCAATTGTTCCTGCAAAGGCAGTAAACATAATCATAATGAATGGGCCAAATGCTTCATCAAATTGTTCAAAATCAATTTGTTTAATTCCACCAATCATTAAAAAGCCAACAAAGATTAATGCAGGACCAGTTGCTGCGTTAGGAATAATTAATACAAGTGGTGAAATAAACATAGATAATAAGAAACAAATTGCGACTACAATCGCTGTTAAACCTGTTCTACCACCTGCTTGTACACCAGCTCCTGATTCAATATAAGTTGTAATTGTTGTATTACCAGTACATGCTCCTACCACAGTACCAATCGCATCAACTAAGAATGGTTTTTCAATATTTTGGAAATTACCATCTTCATCTAACATTCCAGCTTTTGCTCCACATCCTAATACTGTACCAAGTGTTGAGAAAAAGTCGCCACAGAAAACAATAAATACAAGTGGAATACAGCTAGCAGTAAATAAAGGTTTGAAATCAAAACTAAATAATAAGTTTTGAATACCATTCATATCTGGAACTTTAGCAAATGATGAAGGTAATGTTGTTACTCCTAGTGGAATACCAAGTAATGTAATGATAATAATACCAATCATAATAGAACCTTTTACTTGATAAACATTTAAAATACCAATGATGACTAAGCCAAGTAATGCTAGATATACTTTAGGATCTGTAAAATCTCCTAGAGAAATACCATTTGTAAAAGTACCAATACCACTATTTTTGAATCCTAAGTAAGCAATATAAAAACCAATTGCTACACCAATTGCTACTTTTAAATTTTTAGGCATTGCTTTTACAATCAAATCACGAATACCAAGTTTTGTTAAAACAACAAAGATAATGCCACTTACTAGAGTGATTGCCATTGCCCCACCGAAGCTAATTGATCCTGATTGAATTAAGGCACCAAACATGAAATTACTACCCATACCTGTAGATAAAGCAAAAGGTAAGTTTGCATATAATCCCATTAAAATTGTAATAACAGCAGAAATGAATGCACAAGATACCATAATAGCTTCTTTTGTAATCATTACACCATTACTATCAATGACATATCCTTCTACACCATACCCACAAATTGCTCCAGGTTGCGTTACAAGAACATAAGCCATTGTCATAAAAGTAGTAAGACCTGCAATCACTTCAATTTGAAATGATGTGCCTTTCTCAGCAAAACCAAAAAAACGACTCAATTTTTCCATTATTATCCTCCCTTATCATTGAGTGTTTTTCAATCACCTGAACTGATAGAGAGTAAACATCTATCATAGTATCTTGATTTACGGTCAAAATGTAGAGACTGTCCCACCTTATTAAGGACATTATATGATTTGAAAAACAGATTCTATTAAACTATAAAGAATGTTAAAAGTAAATAAAAAACAACCAAGTCATTACTTAAAGGAGGTCGCAAGGTTGTTTTTTGTTTTATCACTTCTTCAGAAACTATGCCACTAAGTTAATAAAGAATGTAATAACGATAGGATTAAAAATATTAATCAATATTACAGTTACTACTGGTAATACAAACCAAGCAGTAGGTGCTGGTCCATGTTCTTCAATAACTGCACTCATATTTGCAATTGCATTAGGTGCTTGTCCTAGACCTACGCCACAATGTCCTGCTGCCATAACTGCTGAGTCATAAGATTTACCTGTAGTTCTAAATGTTATAAAGTATGCCCATAACATCATGACAATTGTTTGTACAAGTAGAATGACAATCATTGGTCCAGCTAGAGATACTAGTTTTGTAATATTTAATGACATTAAAGCCATTGCTAAGAAAATATTTAATGCAGTGTTAGAAATAATGTTAATTTCTTGCATACGAATGTTGTAATGTTTGATATCTGCGATATTTCTTACTAATGCTCCACCAAATAAGCAACCTACATAATATGGGAAACTTAATCCTGTTAAATTTAATAATTTACCAATGTATGTACCAATAAATGCTGCTACGAGTAATAGCACAACACTATTAAATAAGTTCTTTTCATTTAGAGGTAATGTTTCTTCTTTTTCTGTATTAAACTTAGAATTATTTTCAGAATCACTCTTTAAGTTATATTTAGTGATTAAACGTTTTGCGACTGGTCCTCCAGCAATACTACCTAAAAGTAAACCAAATGTAGCAGCTGCGACACCAATTGTTGTTCCTCCTTCTGCACCAAGAGCTTCTAAAGTTGGACCAAAAGAAGCACCTGATCCTACACCACCACTCATAGAGATAGAACCCATCGCAATGCCTAATAACTTATTGATACCAAATACTGAACATAATCCAATACCAACTAAGTTTTGTACTGCTAAGAACACTACTGCTCCTATGCCTAATGCAACACCCATTTTTCCACTCTTTTTGAATACTGCTAAACTACATGTAAAGCCTGTTCCTGTGAAAAAGATATTCATAAAGAAATCTTGTAATGTTGTTGTAAATTCAATTGTATA
>CAVCUC010000098.1:0-4665 GCA_963605225.1 bacterium | reverse complement strand
GCTCTATTCTTTTTGATTAATTCTTACACTACAGGATTTTCTCATCTTGTCCTAAATAACTTAATGAAAACATTAATTTTACCTAGTCACCCTGAAGGAAGTATTGATACTGGTGAAGTAACAATTCCTTTAAGTAAGAGAGATATGGTATTACCTTGTGGAATTTATGGACGGTGGGAGCGTCATGATTAAAGTTTTATACGAAGATAATCATGTCCTAGGTGTATGTAAACCGGCAAATATTCCTGTTCAAGCAGATAACACAAACGATTTAGATTTATTGACTGAAGGTAAACAATACCTGAAAGAAAAATACAATAAACCTGGAAATGTTTATTTAGGACTTGTTCATCGCTTAGATCGACCAGTTGGTGGAACAATGATATTTGCTAAAACAAGTAAAGCAGCTAGTCGCTTAAGTGAAAGTATCCGAACTAAACAAGTGGATAAAGTTTACTATGCTGTATTAGATGGTGTCCCTAGTAAAACTAGTGGAACACTTGTTGATTACCTCTATAAAAACACAAAAACAAACATGGTTAGCGTTACTGACGAAGCTCATGGCAAAAAATCGATTTTGCATTACAACGTACTGGAAGTAAAAAATGGTAAAACTCTTGTTGAAATTCATTTAGAAACAGGTAGACCTCATCAAATTCGTGTGCAATTTGCAAGTAGAAATATGCCATTAGTTGGAGATCAACGCTATAACAAGAATACAAAGAAAGTCCAGATTGCATTATGGGCTGTAAATTTAACATTCCCTCATCCTACAACGAAAGAGAGGATGACGATACATTCAGATCCGCCTGAGATATGGCCTTGGACAGAATTCGAGGTGAAATTATGGCAGAAGTAAAACGTCGCAAAAGAAGAAAACTTAAACGTTATCGTATTGTTTGGCCTTGGAAACAACAAAACTCTACACAACCAAAAAGAAAAAAGAAGAGAAGAAGAAAATTACGCTTCAAGAAAGAAGTCTATTTTGTTCTTGCGGGTATTGTCGCAATACTTTGCTTAATTTTCATTCCTAGACAAATTGAATCAAACAATCTAAAGAAATTAGGTTATAAAAAAGATGAAATCACAGCTATTCGTGAACAGAATCTAGCAAACACATTACTCAAGAATAATTATTATTCTAGTTACCTTGCTAGTAGTATTAAAAATAAAACTCTGAATACTGATTATTTATCTTTATATACTGTTATTTCTAGTGATGGTAGTTTAACCGAAAAAGATTTTCTTCTATATAATCGTTTATTAGATCGAGGTTATGAAGAATCACAAATTCTAAATTTATTTAAGAATTTATATTTCTATGAAATGACACCATTACTTGTATTTGATTATCAATATGATGAAACAGCTTATATTGATGATTGCTTAAGTCATCGCGATACAAATTCTACAAGTCATTTTGAGTTAACAGGAGATTATTATAACGAATATGGTAATCCACTACCTGTTGATGATCCAACAAATATCAATATGCTTGTAAATAAAACATATTATTTAGATAGTTCTTATACTCCAGAAAATATAACAGAATTATCTAGTTATTATGGTGCTAGTGGTAGAAGCCTAGCGAAAGTTGCGGCAGATGCCTTAGCAAGTTGGTGTGATGGTGGAAGAAATGTTGGTGTAGTATTCTATGCAACAAGTGCTTATAGACCTTATTCTGACCAACAAACGATTTATAACAATATGGTCGCTTCTTCTGGCCAAGCTGCAGCAGATGCCTTAAGTGCGAGACCTGGTTACTCCGAACATCAAACAGGATTAACTGTAGATATTGCCGCAACAAACCAAGAAAGTGAAAACTTTGCCGATACTGATGCTTATTTATGGACAAGTACAAATTCAGCTTCTTATGGTTGGATTTTACGTTATCCAGAAGGTAAAGAACAAATCACAGGATATGACTTTGAACCTTGGCATTATCGCTATGTGGGTAAATCTATCGCAGAAGCTGTACAAGAATCTAAGTTAACTTATGATGAATTCTATTGTTTATATTTAAAACCATGGGATAACGAAGAAAATAAGCCAAGCAATGAAATCCTAAATGCTACAAATTATCATTCTACTAGTCACGCTTCAGCTAGTCCTGAAGCTACTACTTCTAGTGGAGAAGGAGAATAATTTATGAAATATATTTTAAAGAACGCTGCTATTTTAGATGGCACAAAAGACATGGAGCTAGTCACAAATAAATATGTTGTGATAGAAGGTTCTAAAATTACAGCCATTACTGATTCTATTGAAGGATTAACAGGTTATGAAGAAATTGATTTAAAAGGTAAATATGTTTTACCTGGTCTAATCAATATGCATGTGCATCTTCCTGGTAGTGGTAAACCTTCTAAAAAGAAAACAGACTCTGCTAAACTTGTTCATTTCTTATTAAGTAACCCTATTACTTCTGCTGTTGCTTATAACATGTGTTATGGATATGCAAAAACAGAATTAATGAGTGGTGTTACAACAATTAGAACTGTTGGTGGTATCAGTAATTTTGATACACGTATTCGTGATGAAATTAATACTGGTAAAAAGATTGGACCACGTATCGTCGCTTCTAATGAAGCAGTAAGTGTTCCAGGTGGACATATGGCCGGTTCTGTTGCTAAAGCATGTACAACTGTTGATGAAGCAATTGCCTTTGTCGAAGAAACGGCTAAACAAAAACCTGATTTAATTAAGTTAATGATTACTGGTGGTGTACTGGATGCCAAAGTTAAAGGTGGACCAGGAGAGTTAAAGATGTCTCCTGAAATGGTTAAAGCATGTTGTGATACTGCTCATAAATTAGGTTTTAAAGTAGCAGCTCATGTAGAAAGTACAGAAGGTGTAATTGTTGCGTTAGAAAATGGTGTAGATTCTATTGAGCATGGTGCTAAACCAACAGATGAAATGATTCGTTTATTCAAAGACAAGAATGCTTTTGTTTGTACAACAATCTCTCCTGCTTTACCATTTGCTTTATTTGATAGAAGTGTTTCAGGTGTATCTGAAATGGCTCAATACAATGGCGAAATGGTATTCAATGGTGTAATTGATTGTTCTAAAGAAGCACTAAAAAATGATATACCAGTCGCATTAGGAAACGATGTAGGTTGTCCATATGTAACACATTATGACTTCTGGAGAGAACTATGTTATTTCGTTAAATATGTTGGTGCTACTCCTCAACAAGCTTTATATACAGCAACTTTAGGTAATGCAACATTAGCTGGCATTGGAAACGAGACAGGTTCTATCGAAGTAAATAAAGATGCAGATATCATTGTAGTGGATGAAAATCCATTAGAAAACCTAGAAACACTAAGAAATGTAAAGATGGTATTTGCTAGAGGAACTCTTGTAAAAGATCCAAAAGTTAAGAGAATTGAAGAAGTCGATAAAAATCTTGACCCATTTCTTCATTAATTTTAAAATGAAATTGCGTTGAAAAGATGCGATGACAGTGAAATATCTTATAGAAAGATAGCGGTTGATGCAAGCTATTAGAATAGTATCTGTCTGTTGGAGTCTTGGAGCATCTATAGAAATATAGCGGCGGTCCGTTATCCCAAATCTAAGTGATCTATGAATATAGATAATTAGGGTGGTACCACGCTTGAGCGTCCCTTTCTAGGGATGCTTTTTTATTAGGAGGATTAGAAAATGAAAAGAATGTTAAGTGGCATTAAGCCAACAGGACAATTACACCTAGGAAGTTATATAGGCGCATTAAAACACTTTGTTGAGTATCAAGATGAATATGAAATGTTTGCATTTATTGCAAATCTTCATTGCATTACTGTTCCTCAAGATCCAAAAGTATTACAAAAAAACTTAATTGATTGTGTAGCTTTATATCTTGCTTGTGGACTAGACCCTAAGAAAGCTACAATCTTCTTACAAACAGATGTAAAAGAACATGCACAACTTGGTTATATCATGTGTTGTCATACATATATGGGTGAATTAAACCGTATGACACAATTTAAGGATAAACAAGCTAAAGGTGAAAAGAACTTATCTGGTGGTCTATATACATACCCTGCATTAATGGCAGCAGATATTCTATTGTATAGTCCAGATTATGTTCCTGTAGGAGAAGACCAAAAGCAACACGTCGAATTAACTCGTGATGTTGCAGAAAGAATGAATAATCGTTATGGTGATTTATTCAAACTACCTGAACCATTAATTGCTAAAGTTGGTGCGCGTATCATGTCACTAAGTGATCCTACAAAGAAAATGAGTAAATCTGATGAAACAAATAAAGGTTGTATTTATTTGTTAGATCCTCTACCAGTAGCTAGAAAGAAAGTTATGTCTGCTGTAACAGATAGTTACGCTAATGTTCATTTTGATCCTGTAAATCAACCTGGTATCTCTAACTTAATGCAAATCTTATCTTCTTTATCTAATGACAAACCATTCAGTGAAATTGAAGAAGAATTCAAAGGAAAAGGTTATGGTGATTTCAAACGTGCTGTAGCTGATGCAGTATGTGCTAAATTAGAAGAAATACAAACTAAATACAATGAAGTATTATCTTCAGGAATTATTGAGCAAACACTACAAGAAGGTGCTGCTAAAGCTTCTGTAATCGCCGCAGAAAAACTAGATACAGTACAACGTGCTATTGGCATGGAAATATTAGACAAATAA
>CAVCUC010000097.1:0-4690 GCA_963605225.1 bacterium | reverse complement strand
GTACCACACACAGAAAAAACTTGTCTAAGGTAAAAAATGTTTGCACTTAGAGTGAGCTTTAGGTTTATAGTTTTTATAGGAGTTAGAAGGAGGAGTTATTTATGTTGGAGAAAAGTTTTGTTGAAAAGATGCCTAAGTTAGGATTTGGTTTAATGAGATTACCTCGTACAGATAAAGAGAATGATGTAATTGATATTGAACAAACAGCGACTATGGCAAATATGTTTTTAGATGCTGGTTTAATGTATTTAGATTCTGCATATGTTTATAAAGGAAGTGAAGATGCTGCGAGACTTGCAATTACTTCTAGACATAGTAGAGATTCTTATTACATTACATCTAAATTAAATGCAAACGTAGCGAAAGATGTAGAAGATGCGAAGAATCAAATCAATGTATCTCTAGAAAGAGAAGGCGTAGATTATATTGACTTCTATTTGTTACATGCAATTAGTGATAATAATATTGCTCGCTATGAAGAATGGAACTTATTTGAATATGTAAAAGAGCTTAAAGAAATGGGTAAAATCAAACATTATGGTTTCTCATTCCATGGTACTGCAAAGTTATTAGATAAGATTTTAACTGAACATGATGATGTTGAATTTGTACAGTTACAAATTAACTATGCCGATTGGAATAATCCTAGTGTAGATTCTAAAGGTGTATATGAAGTTGCTCGTAAGCATAACAAACCTATTGTTGTTATGGAACCAATTAAAGGTGGAACATTAGCAAATCCTCCTCAACAAGTAGCTGATTTACTAAAGAAAGCAAATCCTAATGCTAGTTTAGCTTCATGGGCTGTTCGCTTTGTTGCTTCATTACCTGGTGTTATGGTTGTTCTTTCAGGTATGAGTAACATAGAACAAATGCAAGATAACTTATCTTATATGAGTGACTTTAAACCACTATCTGAAGAAGAAAGTAAAGTCATTCAACAAGCAATGGATATCTTACAATCTATTGAACAAATTCCTTGTACTGGTTGTCACTATTGTACAGAAGGTTGTCCAATGCAAATACAGATTCCTGATATATTCACTGCAATGAATTTTGAATTAATTTATAAGAATACAGCAGGAGCGAAACAACGCTATGAAAACGCAACACGTGAGCCTCATGGTAAGGCAAGTGCATGTGTTAAATGTGGTCAATGTGAGATGCAATGCCCACAACATATTCAAATTCGTGATTGGTTAGATAAAGTAGCTCAAACATTAGAATAAGAGGTAAGGATGAAGACGTTATATCTAGAATGTAAAATGGGATGTGCTGGAGACATGTTAATGGGTGCGTTAAGCGAACTTGTTGACCAAGCAGAGTTCCTTCATAAAATGAATTCTTTAGGATTAGAAGGAATAGAGTTTCAAGCAATACCATCTAATAAATGTGGAATTCTAGGTACACATATCCAAGTAAAAATAAATGGTCAAGAAGAAGTAGCTTTAAGTGATCAAGAAGCTGTATTTAAGTGTCATATAGAAAATATCAGTGATGAAGAAATGCATCATATTCTAGACCATATAGAAGAAATAGAAGGTATCTCAGATGTGCAATACAGTGATCATACTTTAAGTTATGTTTATGACCATGATCACGCTAGTGTTGCTAGAGATAAGATTTATCAAATTATTTTTAATCATTATCCTAATGCTGATATACACGATGAAGGTCATACCCACCACGAGCATCATACAGGTATGCATTTAGAAGATATAAACTTTATCATTGATCATTTACCAGTAAGTGAGAAAGTAAAGAATGATGCTAAAAATGTATATCAGATACTAGCAGAAGCAGAAAGTAAGGTACATGGAGTAGAAATGAGTCATATTCATTTCCATGAAGTAGGTACACTAGATGCTTTAGCTGATATTGTAGGAAATTGCATTCTATTTGAGATGATTGATGCGGATAGAATCATTGGATCAAGTATTGCGGTAGGAAATGGTATGGTGAAATGTGCGCATGGCATATTACAAGTACCTACTCCTGCTACAGCAAATATTTTGATGGGTATTCCTACATATTCTGGACAAATGAGTGGTGAACTATGTACGCCAACTGGTGCAGCATTACTTAAATACTTCATTAATTCATTTGAAACACAACCTACACTAAGAGTACATAAAATTGGTTATGGTATGGGAAAGAAAGATTTCCCTGCAGCAAATTGCGTACGTGCATTCCTTGGTGAAATGGATGATGATGGTGAAGTATGTGAGTTAACTTGCAACATCGATGATATGACAGCAGAAGAGATAGGTTTTGCCTATGATATCTTATTTGCTCGTCACGCACTAGATGTATATGTTACACCTGTTCATATGAAAAAGAATCGACCAGGATATGTATTTACATGTATGTGTAAGATATCCGATAAAGATAAAATGATAGAACTCATGTTTAAACATTTATCTACTCTTGGTATACGAGAATCAACATGTATTAGACATGCACTAGATCGTTCTGTTACAGAAGTAGATACATCTTTTGGTAAAGTAAGAATCAAAAAGAGTTTTGGGTATCACGTCAAAAAAGAAAAACTAGAATACGAAGATCTAGCGAAAATCGCAAAAGAAACAGGTAAATCGATTGCGGAAGTAAGAAAAGAAATATTAGGAGAGATTGAGTGAAGAGTACAAAGCGTTTAACTTTGACAGCGATGATGATTGCGGTAGGACTTGTATTACCACCAATGATACGTATGATACCGAATGGTGGTGTACTATTTTCACCAATGCATATTTGCCCTTTATTAACAGGTTTAATGTTAGGGCCTGTTGAAGGAATCATTGTAGGAATTATCTGTCCATTATTAAATAACTTACTTTATGGTATGCCTCAAGGCTCAACACTAGTTTGTATGTGCTTTGAGTTACCTACATATGGTTTAGTAAGTGGTTTATGTATGCATGCATTAAAGCATCAAAAAGAACAACTTAAAGTATATGTGGCACTAATACTAGCAATGTTAGTAGGTAGAATTGTAGGTGGTATCGTTCATGCATTTATCATAGGAACATCCTATTCGATAAACATGTGGATTACTTCATACTTTATTTCTACTGCACCAGCTATTGTGATTCATTTAATACTTTTACCACTAATCTATTTCTCACTAAAAAAAGCAAACTTAATACAAACAATCTAAACATAATAAAAAGGTCTATGTGAGGTGAAACCCAAAAGTTGAACAACTTCAACTTTTGGGGTTTTTATTATGCATGATTTACTAAATTATTCACCCAGATTCTTTTATTTACTAAGAATAAACCTAGAATGACTTTATAGAGATCAACTAAACATATTGTTAGATACATATATTGAATTGGCATTGTCGTAAAGTGAGCTAATACATAAACTGTTGGGAAGCTAACAAATAGTGTACCTACAGAATCAAATAAGAATGTAATGATTGTTTTACCACCACATCTTAAAGTAAAGTAACTAGCATTGTAGATAGCAGATATCCACATGGTTAGACCGCCATATCTTAACATGAGTGTCGCAATAGCTTTAACAGAATCACTTGTTTGATAGAAATTAGGGAAGAAAGGAGCGAGTACGAGTAATGCTGTACCAAAACATATCGCAACCATGACGGTAAATACAATCATCTTTCTATCTGTATCTATCGCTTCTTCAATTCTACCTGCACCTAAATGATGACCTACTAAAATGGATATACTATCACCCATAGCGATATTGGATACAAAGAATAAATTAGTAATTGTAGAAGAAATATTATAAGCAGCTAGCGCATCTATACCACGAGTAGAGTAACATTGTGTAATCATGGCTTGTCCTATAGCCCATAATAATTCATTTAAAACTAGAGGAAATCCTTTTACACATATATGCTTAACAAGTGACATAGGTATCTCAAAATGCTTTAATAAACCATCATAGAATGGGAAACGATCATGATTCATACGAGCAAATAAGATAATGACAAATAATTCTGCAAATCTAGAGATAACTGTTGCTATAGCAGCTCCTGTAGGACCTAGTGCAGGGCAACCAAATAAACCAAAGATTAAGATCCAATTACCAATAAAGTTTACGACTACAGCAGTAATACTCGCTATCATTGGTAAACGTGTTTCACCAGCTTCACGCATTGAAGAAGATAATGATTGGGACAAAGCAAAAGGAATAAAACCTAGTGACATATAGTGAATATAATCTAGTGCATAATTTAATGTACTAGTAATACTTGCGGCATCATTTTGCTCAGCGTGTAAGAATAAGCCAATGAGTTTATCACCAAATAATAAGAATATAGTCATAAATAATATGGCAATAATGGTTTCTACAATGATTTTAAAGCGTAAACAATTACGAACACCATCATAGTCTTTCTTACCCGCAAATTGAGCTCCAAATATACTACTAGCTGCTACAGAACCAAATATAGCTAGATTAAATACAGTAATAATCTGATTAGCAACAGATACACCACTCATAGCCAATGTTCCTGTTTGACCAATCATGATGTTATCTAACATATTTACAAAGCTTGTAATGAGTTGCTGGATAAGTAATGGTACAGCAACAATTAATACTGTTTTATAAAATTCTATATCCCCAAAGTATTTCTTCATAGTCACCTCTTTTAACGCTAATGGAATCATTTTATTACAGGAATAGAAGAATAAAAAGACATAATAAAAACTCAAGTATG
>CAVCUC010000096.1:0-5191 GCA_963605225.1 bacterium | reverse complement strand
TCCAGATACTGCAAAAGAAATGGAAAAGATACTCACTAGAATTAGTGTAGTTGGTGAAAAACAAGCCTTAGATGAATTAAAATCAAAGATTAAACAAGGAAATCAATATTAAACTTTGAAGAATAATCCTTAACACAAAAAAGCCATCGGACTAGCCGATGGCATTATTTTTTAGTGATTATTGAAATCGTTATCTTTGTTTTTAACGATAACATCGTGTGCTCCACCTTCAACAATAGATGTAGCAGACACAAGAGTAAGTTTAGCTTTATCTTGTAATTCAGAAATAGATTTAGCACCACAGTTACACATTGTAGATTTAATCTTAGCAACTGTTAAATCAACATTGTCTTTTAACGAACCGGCATATGGTACATAAGAATCAACGCCTTCTTCAAATGTTAATTTCTTACCGCCACCTAAATCATATCTTTGCCAATTTCTTGCACGGTTACTACCTTCGCCCCAATATTCTTTAACATATGAGCCATTAACCATTAGCTTTTCACCTGGAGCTTCTTCAAAACGTGAGAAGTAACGACCTAACATAACAAAGTCAGCGCCCATAGCTAATGCTAATACGATGTGATAGTCATAAACAATACCACCATCAGAACAAATTGGAATATATGTACCTGTTTTTTCATAGTAAGCATCTCTTGCCTTAGCTACTTCAATTACAGCAGTAGCTTGACCTCTACCAATACCTTTTGTTTCACGAGTGATACAGATTGATCCTCCACCGATACCAATTTTAATAAAATCAGCACCACAATCTGCTAGATAATTAAATCCTTCTTCATCAACAACGTTACCAGCACCAACTTTAACTTTATCGCCATAAGTTTCACGAATCCATTTTAAAGTAATACCTTGGTATTCTGTATATCCATCACTAGAGTCAATACATAAGCAATCTACTCCAGCATTAACTAAAGCAGGAACTCTTTCTTTATAGTCTCTAGTATTGATACCAGCACCTACCATGAATCTCTTTTCATCATCTAATAATTCATCAGGATTTTCTTTATGAGAATCATAGTCTTTTCTAAATACTAAGAATTGTAATTCATCTTGATCATTTACAATAGGTAATTGATTTAATTTATGATCCCAAATTAAATCATTGCATTCACTTAATGTGTTATGAATATTACCAACGATTAGCTTTTCTCTAGGTGTCATAAAGTCTTTAACTAGCGCATCATCTTGTAGTCTAGAAATACGATAGTCACGAGATGTAACCATTCCTAATAATTTGCCATTAGATGTACCATCTTCTGTAACAGGCATTGTAGAGTGTCCTGTCTTTTCTAATAACGCTAACATTTCGCTTAATGTTGTGTCAGGTTTAACATTTGAGTCACTAACAACAAAACCAGCTTTATAATTTTTTACTTTAGCAACCATAGCAGCTTGAGATTCAATGGATTGTGCTCCGAAAATGAAAGACATTCCACCTTCCTTCGCTAATGCAATACCTAGTTCTGGTCCAGAAACAGATTGCATAATTGCACTTACCATAGGAATATTTAAATGGATTGCAGATTCTTCTCCCTTATTAAATTTCACTAAAGGTGTCTTTAAAGAAACATTTGTAGGAATATTTTCTACTGATGTAAATCCTGGAACAAGTAAATATTCACTAAAAGTATGTGATGGTTCACTGTAGTATTTTGCCATATCTTCCTCCTCTTTTTATTTTGAGTTATTATATGCAGAATTGTTATTAAAGTAAAGTATAAATCGTGTTATTATATCTAAGTTAAGGGGTTATTATATGAGACTAAAAAATTCGTATTTTTTTACATTAAGAGAAAATTCTAAAGACGAAGATTCAACAAGTGGAAATCTATTGGTTAAAGCAGGATTTATCAAAAAAACTTCTGCTGGTATCTATATGATGCTACCGCTTGGCTTAAAAGTAGAAAATAAAATAGAAGATATTATTCGTAAGCATATGAATAAAGCTGGTGGTCAAGAAGTAAAGATGCCTGCTTTAATTGCTAGTGAATATTATGAAAATTCAGGAAGATTACAAGGTTTTGGTCCTTCTATCTTCAAACTAAAAGATCGTACAGGAAAAGATATGGTTTTAGGACCAACTCATGAAGAATTATTTGCTTATGCATCTAAATCTATGATTCGTTCTTACAAAGATATGCCATTCAATCTATATCAAATTCAAACAAAGTTTAGAGATGAACCTAGAGCTAGATTTGGACTTATCCGTGTTAAAGAATTTGTCATGAAAGATGCTTACTCTTTCGATGTAGATGAAGCTGGATTAGATGTTTCTTATCAAAAGATGTTTAATGCATATAAAGATATCTTTGATGAAATTGGTATTGATTATCGTATTGTAAAAGCAGATACAGGTATCATGGGTGGTTTATTATCTGAAGAGTTCCAAGCAATTACTCCTATTGGTGAAGATAGTGTTATCTATTGTGATTGTGGTTACTCTAGCAATGAAGAAGTAGCTGAATTAATTAGTAAAGAAAGTACAGAAGAAGAAAAAGAACTTCAAGAAGTTGCTACACCACATGCTAAAACTATTGAAGAAGTATGTAACTATTTAAATATTGATCAAAAAAATACTGCTAAAGCATTATTAATGAATATAAACGACGAACTTGTTGTCTTCTTTATTCGTGGTGACCGTGAATTAAACGAAAACAAAGTATGTAAATTATTAAATTGTTCAGAAGTAAATTTTGCGGATGATCGTTTAATTGCTACTTCAAATGCTGTTCCTGGTTTTACGGGTCCTGTAAATTTAAATGCTAAGATTGTTGTAGATAGAGAAGTGATGAATATGCGTAACTTCTGCGTTGGAGCTAACAAAGAAGGCTATCATTACATTAATGTAAATCCTAAAGATTTTAAAGCTGATGTAGTTGGAGATATTTCAAATGTTAAAGATGGAGATATCTGCCCTATTTGCGGTAAACCATTAAAGATGACTAAAGGTATTGAAGTTGGTAATACATTTAAATTAGGCACAAAATATTCTAAAGCATTAGACTTACATTTCTTAAATTCTAGTAATAAAGAAGAAGATGTATGGATGGGTTCTTATGGTATTGGAGTAGGCAGAACAATGGCTGCTGTAGTAGAACAAAACCATGATGAAAATGGTATTATTTGGCCTACAAATATTGCCCCTTTCACATGTGCTATTGTGATGATTTCATCTAAAGATGAAGATCAAGTTCGTGTTTCTAATGAATTATATAACACATTATTAGATGCTAACGTTGATGTTTTACTAGATGACCGTGATGAGAGACCAGGCGTTAAATTTAAAGATATGGAATTAATTGGTATTCCTTATAGAATTACAGTTGGTAGAAACGCAAAAGATGGTATCGTTGAATTAAAGTCACGTACTCTTGATATCAATGAAGAAATAAAAGTAGAAGACGTATTAAATCGTATTCAAGAACTCGTTAAATAAAATTATGGCTTTGAGGTTAACTCAAAGCCATTTTTTAATAATTACTTAGCTACTTTATTATGCGTTGCTTCAAACATAGAACTAGATGGTGTTAATGGAGCAAGCCATACTCTACCTGTACCTTTATATACATTCACTAAGCCTTCACCTGAAGCTGCTGATCCAATTAATGTTTTACCGGATTTTTCTACTGTAAAACTAAGATTACCTGACCAACATATTGCAAAGCTACCATCAATTCTTAAAATATCGTTTTGTAAGATTACTTCTACTATTTCAGAACGAGGAACATTACTTTCTAAAACACACGCTCCATTTCCTACAAGTTTTAAATTAAATAAACCTTCATTGCCTAATGCGACAGAAGATATTGAAGAACGAGCTTGTACTTCATGTTTTACTGTCGATTCACAACACAAGAACATCCCATCCTCCATCACTAGTCCACCTTGCCAATCATCTACATTTTCAGCAAGTAAATATTTATATGTTGGTTCTGTTACAAGTACACCTGTTCCAACGTATTCAGGTTTAATGGCACTTTCTTTTGTAACAGTGCTTTTTACCATCTTACCGAAAAAATCACCTACACCTTTTAGACCAGTTGTAGCATTAACATCTCCTACAATATATTGCATCGATCCTGCTTGTAGAACTAGTCCGACATTTCCATTTAATTTTGCAATTACTTGTTTTCTTTTAATATTCATTTGACTCATGTAGAATTCTTCTATTGCATTAGATGGCGCAACAGAATAATCAGCACAATGTTCAATTATAGAAAACATTCCTTTTTGTTCCGTAATCACATGATTTGTATCATTTGCTAAATTGTTTATTTCAAACATTTTCACTCCTATTTATTTATCAAAAATCTTAAATTTATCTTTTTTAGAGTAAGAAGTATGCAATAAGTGTTCTGCTATTTCACTTCCAGGTTTTTCTAAGAAATTCTGATATAAGTCTTGTATTTGTTTATTATCAAGAGAGACTCTAACTTCTTTTGTAAGATCTTCATCATATAAAACTTTCATTCTAAGCTTCTTATAATCTTCTACATTAGGATTATTTTTAATACTACTAGAAACATAAGATTGACCTCCACCATTGATACAACCACCAGGGCAAGCCATTACTTCAATAAAGGTATATTTAGATGTGCCATTTTTCACTTCATCTAATAAAGGCTTAGCAGCTTGCATACTCGATGTAATTGCAATCCATATCTTTGATCCATTTAATTCGATTTCTGCTTCTTTTACCCCTTCTAAACCACGACATACAGTAAAATCTACTTTTTCTAGTTTAGTATGGTCTAATTGTTGTTTGACTGATCTTAAGGCTGCTTCCATAACACCACCACTAGCTCCAAAGATGACAGCTGCACCAGAATATTCACCAAATAAATCTTGATCATAATCAGAATCTTCTAATGCATTAAAATCAATACCCATCATTTTGATTAATCGACCACATTCTCTTGTGGTTAATACAGCATCAACATCCACATATTGACTTGTTTTACATTCTTCACGCATGATTTCAGACTTTTTGGCAGTACAAGGCATAATACTAACAACAAATATATCTTTTGCATCTATTCCTTTTCGTTTAGCATAGAATGACTTAACCATTGCCCCTAACATCATATGTGGTGATTTTGCACTAGATAAATGACCTAATAGTTCAGGATATTCATACTCAATATATCGAATCCAGCCAGGACAACAT
>CAVCUC010000095.1:0-5478 GCA_963605225.1 bacterium | reverse complement strand
ATTCAATTTTTAAAGATAAAGTATTAGTGATAACAGGTGGAACAGGATCATTTGGAAATGCTGTATGTAAGAGATTCTTAGATACAGATATAAGAGAAATACGTATTGTTTCTAGAGATGAAAAGAAACAAGATGATATGCGCCACTTATATCAACAAAAGTATCCTGAAGCAAGTGAAAAACTAAAATTCTATATTGGAGATATAAGAGATTACAATTCTATTGAAGGAGCGTTTAAAGGGGCTGATTATGTATTCCATGCGGCTGCTTTAAAACAAGTACCTTCTTGTGAATTCTATCCAATCGAAGCTGTTAAAACAAACGTATTGGGTTCAAACAATGTCATTACAGCTTGTGTAACACATCATGTAAAGAAAGCAATTTTCTTAAGTACAGATAAGGCTGCTTATCCAATTAATGCAATGGGTATGACAAAGGCATTAATGGAAAAGAATGTTGTGGCTAGATCTCGCCAAATGGAAGAAGGAGATCCAGTACTTTGCTTAACAAGATATGGAAATGTTATGGCTAGTCGAGGTAGTGTTATTCCGCTATTCTGTGAACAAATTGAAGCCGGTAAGCCACTTACAATCACAAACCCTGATATGACTCGTTTTATGATGACATTAGAAGATGCTGTAGATTTAGTTCTTTATGCATTTGAACATGGCAAACAAGGTGATTTATTTGTGCAAAAAGCACCTGCTGCTACAATTGATACATTAGCGAAAGCTGTACTAGAACTAAAGCATTCTAATGAAGAAATATCTTACATTGGTACTAGACATGGGGAAAAGTTATTTGAAGTGTTAGTCACTAAAGAAGATATGGTAAAAGCAGTAGATATGGGAAATTACTTTAGAATACCAGCAGATAATCGAGATTTAAACTATGATAAATTTGTTAGTAAAGGTAATGTGAACTTTGAAATCGCAGAAGAATATAACTCTCATAATACAGAAAGATTAGATGTAGAAGGAATGAAAAAACTTCTATTAAAGTTAGATTTATTTAAATAAAATAATAGTAAAGAAAGAACAGAATACATTGAGAATATTTTATGGTATTCTGTTTTTATAAAAACTAGCTTTATAGAGTCATGAAATAGAGAAATTCAATATATATGATATTTAGAAAGTGTTTTAACTAATACTGTCGTAAAAAATGTCGGAAAAGATGTCGGATAAGATGTCGGAAAAGATGTCTCTGTAAATGTCTCTGTAAATGTCCCTGTAAAAAAGTGGATAGTACTGGTGATGTAAGGAAAACTAGTTTATTGATAGATGTAAGGAAAAAGCAAATGAAATATCACATTATATTAGTAAATAATTATTTTAATAGTCATACGATTGGTTTAGTAGATGAATTTTATAAAGAAACTGATGGTAATTTTCTTGCACTAGAAACGACTGAGATAGAAGAATTTCGCAAGAAAATTGGTTGGAAGCCGATACAAAGAGAATATATAGACCAATATCAGAAACATACAGATGATGTGTTAAATGCAGATGTTGTGATATATGGTGGTAGTGCAATAGATAAAGTATTAGAAAAAAGAATTAAATCGGGTAAATTAACATTTTATGTATCAGAAAGACCATATAAAATACCTACAACAAAATTAACATATATCAAAAGACTAGTAGGTTCTTATCTTCATTTTGGTAGATATCAAAGAGATAATTTATATTTATTAGCTCAAGGTGGATATGTAAAAGAGGATATGAAACTATTTCATAACTTTAAAGGAAGAATACTAAAGTGGGGATATTTTCCGGTTATGCAAGACTGTCATAAAGTAGAAAATAAGATTCCGCAAATTACATGGTGTGGTAGGATGTTAGATTGGAAACATCCCGAAAAAGCAATACAACTAGCTCATTATCTAATAGATCATCAAGTTATTTTCCATATGGATATTATAGGTTCTGGTGATTTGTATGACGAAATCAAAAAAGAAGCTAGTAGCTTACAAGAATATGTAACAATCACAGAATCGATTAGTAATGACGCAATGCAACAGAAATTAGATGAAACAGATTTATTGCTTGTGACTTCTGACCGTTATGAAGGCTGGGGTGCGATTGTAAATGAGGGTATGTATCATAAATGCATTGTTTTAAGTGATAAATTAGTAGGAAGTAGTACATACTTAATTCAAGATCAAGAAAATGGATTTGTGTATAAAGATGATACTCAGTTTTTAGAACAAGGTTCATATATCATAAATCATCTTAATGAAATGAATTCTGTTAGAGAAAAAGCACATCAAACAATCGAAACTGAGTGGAATTATGCTAGGGCAGTAGAAAGAATGCTAGAGTGGTCAAATGCTTATTTAAGTAAAAATACGCATTCTTTTACTGATGGTATAATGAGTGAAGATAACTATTAAGTGGAGTAGATATGAAAGCTTGTTTTGTAATACCTTATTTTGGAAAGTTTCCAAATTATTTTGATTATTTTTTGTCTTCAGCGATTCATAATCAAGATTATGACTTTTTGTTTGTAACAGATATTGATTATAAGTTTCCTGATGCTAAGAACATTAAAGTAGTCAAAATGTCATTTAAAGATGTGCAAAATCGAGCAAAAGTACTATTTGATTTTGATAGTTGCTTAAATGAACCGTATAAATTATGTGATTATAAACCGGCATATGGAATATTATTTGAAGAATATTTAAAGGATTATGACTATTGGGGTCATTGTGACATAGATACAATATTAGGGAATTTAAATAAGTTTATTCCACAAGATGGTAAGTATTTAAGAATATTCTGTGAAGGACATATGTCTTTATATAAAAATTGTGATGAAGTAAATAATTGGTTTAGAACTTTATCTCATCCAGAATGCCAATCATATAAAGATGTTTATTCCACAGATGATATACGTTGCTTTGATGAATGGGGAGCACATAAAGGAAATGGTATATCTTATATCATTCAAAAAAATGGTATCGAACAATATGAGGATTCAAAATGTTTTGATGTCAATTCTCTAAAATATAAGTTTGTTAATGCTAAAGATAGAAGTATGCAAAATGGATACTTTGAATACATCGATGGAAAAGTATTGTTCTGGAAATATGAAAAAGGGATATATGTAAAAAAAGAAGTATCTTATGTACATTTCCAAAAACGTAAAATGAAGATAGAAGGACAGAATACGGAACACTTTTATGTTGTTCAACCAAATGTAATCAAAGATGAAATCTATTTAGAAAAACCATTAAATAGAATGTATTCCATTCAATGGGGTATTTATGATCAAGAAGTAAAAAGAAAAATAAGAAATATTAAAAATAGGTTGTGTAAATAATGAAAATAGTACAGATTAATAGTTCCTTAAATGGAAGTACAGGAATGATAGCGAGAGACATAAGTGATTATCTAGACACAAAGAATATAGATAATCGTCTTTACTATACTCAAGGAAGCTCAAATATTTCTAAATATATCAATTATTCTAGTAAAAAAGAAATTAAGTTGAATGCATTAAAATCTAGAATATTAGGTAATTATGGATTCAATTCAAATCATTCTACAAAAATATTAATAAACTATCTTGAAGAATATAATCCAGATATTGTCCATATTCATATTGTTCATAGTCATGATGTAAACTTAGAAACTTTAGTTCAATACTTGAATGAGAAGGGTAAGAAGATTATTTGGACAATGCATGATTGTTGGCTATATACAGGATATTGTCCATACTATACCTATGCTAGATGTGATAAATGGAAAGAAGAATGTCATGATTGTAAGTTAAGAAAAAGATATTCTTGGTTTTTGGATCATAGTAAATCTAACTTTGAGAGGAAAAAGAAAATTCTAGCAAATAAAGAGAATATTACTTTTGTGACTCCTAGCAAATGGTTAGCAGAGGATGCGAAGAAGTCTTTCTTAAAAGGAAATAAGATCGAAGTAATTCCAAATGGAATTGATTTAAATCTATTTAAACCAGTCGAAACAGATTTAAAAAAGAAACTAGGATTAGTAGATAAAAAAATAATCTTGAGTATTGCGATGAATGTGTCTGAACGAAAAGGATATAACGATATTCTTGAAGTTGCTAAGATTCTAGATGATGAATATCGAATTGTCATGGTAGGATTGCCTAAAGAAATCATTTCTACTTTACCTAGTAATATAGTTGGTTTTGAAAGAACTGAAAGTAAAGAACAATTAGTAGAGTTCTATAATATTGCTAGTTGTTTCTTGAATCCAACACATGAAGATAATTATCCTACAGTAAATATTGAGGCAATATCTTGTGGTACACCAGTAGTTGCTTATTCAGTTGGTGGAGCTAGTGAAGTAATCACAGAAGATACAGGTATTTCTGTAAAAGAAAATGATATTGAAGGATTAAAGAATGCCATCAATATCATTTGTAATAAAGATTATAAAGAGTCTTGTAGAGAATATGCAATAAATCATACTAGTAAAGAAATGATGCTAGAAAGCTATTATAAGCTATATAATGATTAATTGTTTTTAATCATGTCTATCACTTTTTGGGCTTGAGCAGTATTGGAATAATTTTTATAAACATATTCTTGTTGCTTTTTGCCTATTTCAATTAATTCTTGTTCTGATAAATGAACAAGGCGGTTTAATCCATTATAGATATCATCAACACTGTCTGAATTGAATGTTTCTAGTACGCTGAACATTTCTTCAGGAATACAAGGAAGTTTAGTGGAAATTGTTGCGGCACCTGAAGATAAATAAACAAGTAGTTTTGAAGGGAATGAATAAGTCGCAAAGCTATGATTCATTGCTTCAGGATTTACAGCAATTAACGCTTCTTGTTGAGCACGTGCAATTTCTTCACTTGATACAGTTCCCATATATTTTATTCGAGGACAATTTTTAGATTCTTCAAGTATACTTTGAACAGTAGGTCCTTTTCCGTAGAAGTGGAGTTCATAATCTGTATCTAGCTTCTTGAAAGCCTCCATTAAAGGTAATAATCCATTTCTATCATTAATTGCTCCAGAGTATAAGATAACTTTCTTTTTCTCTGTATATAATTTTTGGAATTTAGCATCGATTACTCCTTGGATAACTATATTTTTTTTAGCATGCGATAAATCAATAACTTCTTTCATTTGATTAGTTAAGAAAACAATATAATCAGATTGAGAAATCATGTTATACATTTTTGCATGTTTTTTATGCTCTTCAGGATCATTTGTTAAATCTGTAACGATACTACATGTTCTTTTTGATGCTTTAAAAGCATCCCATGCACATGGACACAAATTATCCATTAAAACAATTCCATCAGGATTATTCTTGAAGAAATTTTTGACAAATTTAGATATTGAAGCTGGGCGAATTAGTTTTCTTATATATTTATTTGAACTAGTTGGAGGAAATAAATAGTTTATATCATTTTCTTTTATTGTTTTCCAACTCAATCTTGTTTTATTCTCTTTTTGTTCTGTTAAAATGTCTCTTGCAC
>CAVCUC010000094.1:0-5542 GCA_963605225.1 bacterium | reverse complement strand
CTTTGGCTTTGTCACCAACTACAGATTTCATTAATTTAACATCTGCTACTGTAGCACCATTAGTAGAGAAACCAGTACTTGTTTTTGCAAAATCTGCACCAGCTTCAACAATGTCTTTACATGCTCTTTCTTTTTCTTCATCAGTTAATAGGCAAGTTTCAATGATTACTTTTAAAACTTTATCTCCAACTGCTTCTTTAATTGCTTTGATTTCACTTGTAACATATGCATCATTACCATCTTTTAATTGTCCAATGTTAATTACCATATCTACTTCATCAGCACCTTTATTCACAGCATCTTTTGCTTCGAATACCTTTGCTTCAGTAGTCATAGCACCTAGTGGGAAACCAATTACTACGCAAGTTAAAACATCACTACCTTTTAGAGCTTCTTGAACAGTAGGAATCCAACTTGGATTAACACATACTGATTTAAAATTATATTGCTTTGCTTCCTCACATAATTTTAAAATGTCTTTCTTTGTAGCATCTGCTTTTAATAATGTGTGATCGATATACTTATTTAATTCCATATTCCTCATCCTTTCTTATCATTATAGAAATAATATTTATTAAGTACTTCTCTTACTATATTATCATCACCTTCATATGGTTCTCTACCATATTCGCGATAAATAAATTCTTCGTCACCTTTTCCAAGGATTAAGATTGTATCATTATCATCCGCAAGTTGAATTGCTTCACGAATTGCTTGATATCGATCCTCAATAATAATATATGGTGTATTTTTAATTCCTGTAGCGATTTCTTTACAGATATCTACTGGTTTTTCATCACGTGGATCATCTTCTGTCAAAATAATCATATCTGCATATTTATCTAGAATTTCACCAAATATAGGCCGTTTTACTGTATCTCTTTTACCAGCAGAACCTGTTACTGCAATAATTCTTTTTCCTTTTGGTGTAATTGTTGCACCAAATTGACATAACTTTTGAATGCCGTCAGGAGTATGTGCAAAGTCAACCACAATATTAAATGGTTGTCCCATATCAATACGTTCAACACGACCATCTACTTGCTTAATTGTCTTTAATTTATCTAATAATTGTGTAATTGCTACACCCTTCATATTGACTGCAGCGATTGCCCCAAGTAAATTATATAGATTAAATTTAGCCACAAGATTTGTTTCTAATTCATAATTTCTACCATTACAACGTAATGTAAAAATACTTCTATCTTTTAATAATTGATATTTTGTAATTTGATAATCTGCTTTATTTTCAATACCGTAAGTAACGACTTTACACTTACAATCTTCAACGATTTTTTCTCCATAAGGATCATCAGCGTTGACGATTGCGACAGCACTTTCTTTTAAACGATCAAATAATTTCTTTTTCGCTTGGAAGTAGTTTTCCATCGTGCCATGATAGTCCAAATGATCGTGAGTTAAATTTGTGAAGATAACAGTATCAAAATCAACACTATCTACTCTACCTTGTTCAATACCAATAGAAGAAGCTTCTAAAGCACAAGCACTCATACCACACGATACCATTTCACTTAAAATACCATGTAAGTTATCAATATCTGGTGTTGTTAATAATGGTGGTAATTTAATGCTTCCATATTCGATTGCGATTGTTCCAATATAGCCACATGGTTTAATATCATTCAATAAATAACGAATAATACATGCTGTAGAACTCTTACCATTTGTACCTGTAACACCATACATTTCTAGTTTCTTAGATGGTTGTCCATAAAATAAATCCGCAACTTTATTAAATACAGCATTTACATCTTTCACACGTATATAAACAATTCCATCTTGTGTATTTTTTAAAGGTTCTGAGTGGATAATGACTTTTGCACCATTGCTAATTGCTTGATCAACAAAACGGTGTCCATCAAACATCATTCCTTTTTCACAAAAGAAGATAGAATCTGGTTTCTTTTTTCTACTATCAGACATCAAATTCTTAATTTCAATATCTGGTACATGATCAAAAAGCTCTGTTAATTTCATTTGACTACTCCATAGAGTTGATGATCTTTAAACTCTTTAATTTCTACTACTTTGAAAGAAGATTTTGGATAATCACCTTTTACTAGTATTGGTAAATATTCAGAAGTATGCCCAAATGAATATCCATCTTCTACTTTCTCAAATAGCACAACAACATCTTTATTCATAAAAGATTGTTTATAACTATCATATAACTCTTCACTAATTTGTGTACAAGTATTTACTCTAGCCTTCTTTATTTTAGGATCAATTTGTCCTTTCATAGCAGCAGCTTTTGTTCCTGAACGCATAGAGTATGGGAACACATGTAGAAATGAAAATTCACATTCTTTTAAGAATGCACAAGTCTTTGCGAATTCTTCTTCACTTTCATTTGGAAACCCAACAATTAAATCCGTTGATATAGATACTCCTGGAATACATTTACGTATATAGTTCACTCTATCTAAGAAATCTTTTGTTGTATATGGGCGATTCATTCTTTGTAATACCGTATCACAACCACTTTGTAATGGAATATGTAAGTGCCTTGCAATACGATGATCATTTTTTATTAATTCTATTAGATGATCATCAATTTCTGTCATTTCAATAGAAGAGATTCTAAAGCGGAAATCCTCAGGAGATATTTTTAATAATTCTTCTAATAAATCCGCTAATGTTAAACCAATATCTCTACCATATCGTCCTGTATGAATACCTGATAATACAATTTCTGAATGCTTTTCTTGTAAGCTTTGAACAGACTCAAGTACGTCTTCTTTTGCCATACTTCTTTCTCTTCCTCTAGCATAAGGAATAACGCAATATGTACAGAATTGGTTACAGCCATCTTGGATCTTTAAATATGCTCTAGTTTGATTATCAAAATGATCAACAACCATATTTTCAAATGGCAATACATCTACTTTTTCAATATCAACGATACGTTCATGATTCTTTTCAAATTGAACTAAATAATCATAAAGTTTCGATTTATTTTTTGTGCCAATTAAAATATCCACGTCGCTTAATGCTTCAGGATCAATTTGTGAATAGCATCCTGCCACAACAATAATCGAATTAGGATTATTTCTTTTAGCACGATGAATCATTTTTCTACTTTTTTGTGCAGCCATATTGGTAACAGCACAAGTATAAATAACTGTAATATCTGATTCATCATCACTATCTACTCGTGTATATCCATTATTTTCTAAAGTTCTAGCTGTACTTTCTGCTTCAAAAGCATTAACTTTGCAACCTAAATTAATCACATTAAAATTCATTTTATTTCTCCAAAAAATTAGAAAGAATGCTCATTCCATATATCGCAGCCGTTTCCGCACGCAATATCCTATTACCAAAGCTAGTCATTTTAAATCCATTTGATACTAGATATTCTATTTCTTCTTCACTAAAGCCACCTTCTGGACCTATCACATAGCTTATAGATTCTGTGTTTAAACCTTCACCAAATAAATGATGTTCACACTTTGCATTTTCATAGGCAATAAAGTTTTGACTTTCTTTATATTTAGGTAAATCTTTAAAAGATGCAATCTCTGTTAATTCAGGAATCTTATTTCTTTTGCATTGTGCACTAGATTCTTCAAGTATCAAATTCCATCTTTGTAAGACTTTATTCACTTTATTTGTATCATAATGTACGATTGCCCTACTTGAAACAAACGGAATAATTTTCGTTACACCAAGTTCTGTGCATTTTTGTAAAACAAATTCCATCTTTTCTTTTCTGATTAGTCCCATCATTAAAGTAACTTCACATGGTAATTCTTTCTCACTTAAATCTTGTTCTAGAATATCCACAACAAAGTTTTTATTTTCACTATAACCATCACCAAAATAAGCTTCACCATCATATACAATACGAACTTTTTCATGATGTAATCGTAATACACTTAAAGCATGATGAGATTGTTCTTTTGATAAAACTATTTTGTCACCTACAGCAACAGGTATATCTACAAAAAATTGATACATATAACATGAAAGACGATATTAATCGTCTTCTTCCTTTCCTTCTTCAGGTTCTTTAATATCTACCTGAATTTCATAAACTTTTCTTTGATCAGCTTTCGTCACAAGAATATGTAAATTCTTATAATCTAATGTTTGACCAACTACTGGGATACCATCAAGCTCATCAATAAGCCATCCTGAAACAGTGATAAATTCATATTCTTCATCATCTATTTCAACATTGAAACGCTCCATCATATCATCTATATCCGCATCACAACGTACTAAGAAACTATTTTCACCAACTTGTTTATAGTATTCTTTGACAATATCATGTTCATCCCAAATTTCACCAACAAGCTCTTCAACAATATCTTCTAAAGTAATAATACCAGCAGTACCACCATATTCATCTGTTACAACTGCTAAATGAAGTTTAGCCTTTTGAAGTTGTTTTAATAGTGTTGAGATTTTTACACTTTCACTTGTATAAATAACGGGCTTAATGACTTTCTTTAAAGTACTCTTTTCCCCATCTTCATATAATGCACTGTAAAAATCTTTTTCATGAATAACACCTACAATGTTATCAATAGAGTTTTCATATACTGGTAATCTCGAAAAAGAATTTAAACGGAATACTTTTTCAATTTCATTAATAGGCATTGTAATATTTACCGCAACAATATTTACACGAGGTGTCAAAACATCTTTCACATCTAGATCATTAAATTCAATCGCAGCTGAAATTAGATCTGATTGATGTTCTTCTAAATCCCCTTCTTTTTCCGCTTCATCCACCATTGTGATTAATTCATCTTGGAAATCAGAATCTGTATCATCTACTTTAACTAGTTTATTAATTAAAGCTTTCCATAAACTGAATATCCAAATAAATGGTGTAAATAATGTCATGAAAAATTGAACAAAACCAGATGTTCTGCAAGCAAATTTTTCTGGCACTTTTTTTGCAATAGATTTAGGTGTAATTTCACCAAAAATTAAGACAACAATCGTTAATACAATTGTAGAAATTGTCGCACCTTGTTCTCCATACAATCTAGTAAATATTACAGTTCCAATAGAAGCTGAAGAAATATTTACGATATTGTTCCCAATTAGCGTAGCAGTTAAAAAGTTATCAAATTTATCCAATATTTTTAAAGCTGCATCTGCTCCAGGAACATCATCATTATCCATATTCTTTAAACGTATTTTATTACAGCTAGAATATGCTATTTCAATTGCTGAAAATAAACCTGAAAAAAGAATCAATACTACTAAAATCATTATTAAAACATCATTAGATTGGTTCATATTGATTTCACCCCTATGTTATACATTGTTTTGTTCATTAAGTTTCCGTTTGATAACGGAGGTATTGAAGAATCGTCCACCTTGTTCGTCTCTCTCTTTCTCTTTATGAAGCGTATTATAGCATTATGACAAGGCGCATGCAAATACATATGAAGGAATATGTATCATCGATTTTACGTTTTTGAAGAAATAATCTTTTTCACTTTACTTATAGACATACAAGATATTCTAGCAATTTGTTCTATTGATAATCCATCTTTAAACA
>CAVCUC010000093.1:0-5616 GCA_963605225.1 bacterium | reverse complement strand
TATTATAAAGATGAACATATGGATTTAAGTCTTATTTATCCACTATCTTTAAAATATGATGAACATACATGGGAAAATAGTATTTTAGATAATGTGATTCATTATATTTGTGCACAAATTGATGAATAATGTAATAATTTTGAGAATTTCTTATCATTTCGTAAATTATGTTTATTGTTTTAAGCGCTTTATCAAAGTAAAATTTATATGTGGGACTCAACAATATATAAGTTTTAGGAGATTAAGCTTATGGGATTAAGAGACAATGGTATGAAGAAAATATCGAATCTTGTGATGACAGGATTTTTAATTGCGTCTAGTTTTACGACAAATATAAATGCTAAAGAAAAGCAAGAGTGGCAAACTACGATTGTTTCGACAATATTAGAAAGTAATGCTGCAATTGCGTCTAGTTTTACGACAAATATAAATGCTAAAGAAAAAGAAGAGAGTCAAAGTACGATTGCTTCGACAATATTAGAAAGTAATGCTGCAGAAGTTAGTGCAATAGAAAGCTATGCTCTAACACAAGCAAACGAAACGACTGCTAGTGATGAAACGAAAAATACGACGATTGAAAAAGTAAAAGTAGAAACAATTGAAGAAGGTACAACAAGTGAAGATATCGTCAATAAGTTAACGAATACTGATGAAACTAGTGAATTCTTACAAGAAAAAGAATCTGGTAGAAATCCTTATAATATTGGCTTAAATGATTCAGAAGTATTCTTTGCGGGTAGTGAACTATTATTAATCCAAAACTTTGATGGTAAAAAGACAACAACCATATATGATACTTTTAAAGTAAACACGCAAAATACAACAGAAGATGGTGTAAGCTATAGTGTTAATTCTGGTAATACTAACGCTCCTGTAGCAAACAATGGATATGATAGTGACGGTAGTCAAGCGTATTCTGGTGCTTCTGTTGAATCTGGTGGAGTAACTTATAAGTCTAACTTTGAAACAGCAACGAACTTTGATATTGCTAGTACGAATTATTCTTTGATTCGCGCTGTTGCGTTTAATCCATTTGGTAGAAAAAGAGATAATTGTGTAGCTTATGTAGCTTTAAAAATATGTAATGACTCAAGTCATACAGATGGTACAAGTTTCCCTAATAGTAATTGGTTACATGCAGATTTAGTCACATGGATGTATGACTTTAAAGAAAAGAAACAATCACAAGAAGTGTTCCTAGGAACATTTGATTGGGAAGATATCGATGATGAAGCATATTTCTGTGAAATGCTTAATTTCCTAGCAATTACTGCAGGAGATTATGATGGTGATGGTAGAGACAGTGCTGTTATTTACTATGCTGGTAGAGGTAGATGGAGAACAGATGATACTGGTCTAATTGAACTACAATGGAATGAAACAAATGGTTCAATTTCTTATGAAACAAAACAAGCACCAGGCAAAGATATGTATGGTGATAGTACTTTGATTCATCCTTTATATACGACTGGTGGAACAACAAAGGCTAGTTTAGACAATTGGCAAAGAAGTGTGGATATCTATAACAAATTAACTTGTTCATTAGATACAGGTGACTTTAATGGCGATGGTATTGAAGACTTAGCTGTTTTGACTAGTGTTGGTCAACCAGAAGAAAATGATAATAGCAATATGCTTAGATATGTACCATACCTAGCTGTTGCGTATGGCGCAAAAGATAGTGAACTTGGTAGTGTATTAAAAAATAAAGTAGACGGTACATATGTAGAAGTAAAAGAAAAGACACAAGATAGTTATACCTATTGGAGTATTCCAAGAAATCCTGGATTATCAGTAGGAGACGCGGATGGTGACTACGTTGATGAAATTGCTGTAGCAGGTAGTAAATATCTAATTAAAGCAGAAAAGAATAAAACTAGTCCTGATGCTAAAGCAGATAGCAGTAGTGTTTATGATAGTCATGATTTTGACTATATGACTGTTGGTATATATAAAGCACAAAATAATACTTTAAATGCTGAAAGCTTAAGTACAAGTATTAAAACAAATACATGGAAATCAACAGGTTTATATAACGATAACGAATTACCTCGTTCTGGTGTTGAATTCTTCAGTGTAAATGGGGCAGGAACACAAGAACAATTATTCATTGATGGAACTATTTATTCCTTTGTGCCAGGCAGTTCAGTTATCAGTAATGTTGAAGGAACTTATACACCATACTATTTCCAACATAATGATAAAGGTGCTGGTCCTTGGGTATCTGTTACAAATACATATATCGTATCGGTAGTAGCAGGTAATTTTGATGGTAATATTGCAGGACGCGAACAACTCATGTTAGTGATTGGTTTGAAGTCATCTGGTAAGCATAATGATAGTACAGCGCTACTTGCGATTGGTGGTACATATAAAGATGTAGTAAATACAAATGCTGAAGGAAAAGAATATATAGATTATCAACCAGCTACTGGTTACTATTCTACAAATTATGATGCACGAGAATATTACTTAAACCGTGATGATGATAGTGATGTTCAAGATCATTTTAGTAGTGAAATTGTAGCAGTAGATATCGATGAAGATGGTTATGAGTATGAATATACAGGCATGGAAATTGCGTATACTGATGCAGAAGTACAAGCTGTTATACAGGCAACACCTAGATTTTCAGAAATTAACCAAGATACAGGTAAATCAGAATACTCTATTGTGACAAGTTATTCTCGTTCAGAAGGTGGTAGTGAAACAGCAGGATTTGATATTACAGGATTAGTGAATCTTTCTAATATGACAGATGTAACGCCTGGCGTATCTGTACAAATTCGTGCAGGTTATCAATTTAATCGTACAAATACATGGACGATAACACAGAACAAATCTTATTCTGCTACATTTACCGCAACAAGTGAAAATAGTGTGGCATTAAGAAGAATACCTTTTTATCGCTATAACTATGTGATTAAAAATAAATCAAGTAAAGATGGAGAGGCAACAAGTAACGCAAGTGTATTAGTTGCACAAGCACCAAGCTATATCTTACTAAGTATTAATGATTTTAATGGAATAGTAGATTCTTATAATGAAAAATTAAATCAAAAGTGGCAAGGACAGACAACAATAACAAATGATCCTACTTATTTAACAAAAATTACTGATTCATCATTAACAGATAATGCAGGAGACCCTTGGAAATATAAATCAGTACTAGGTGGAGATGAGGAAGGATCAGTTAAGGATGATCAATATGTTTCTACACCAACATCTGGTGAAATCAGTAATGAATTCTCTAGTACTCCTACATGGGTAAATATTGGAAACGCTGCTGGTGCTGTATCTATTGCGATGAGTGAAAGCTTAGCAAATAGTTCAAGTTGGTCAACTAGTGGTGGTTGGGTAGGTGGCTTTACAGTTACTGGTGGATTATCTGTTGTAAATGGTGGTATAACATTTAATGCATATAAGTCTACCGGCTCTAGTGGAGGTTCATCTAGTTCACAAGGATCAGGTGTTGCGACTTCAGTAATGAATATCAATAAGACAACACTCACTAAAGGTAATGCAGCATCTAGTTCTACAGCAAATGCATATGGATTTAGTTGGGCATTTGCGGCAGGTAATATTAAGATTGGTTATCAAAATGTAAAAGACGATGAAGGTAATGTTAAACAAGAACCAATATACGCAAACTATATCCATCACATTGTAAAAGATGTTACAGCACCAGTTGAACCAGTAAAATTACTTGCATTAACACAAGGTAATACAACAGACGGAACAGGTACGGTTACCTTAACTTGGAAGTTAAACCAAACAAGAAATAGTTGTGGTGATTCCGCGTGTACTGTAGAAAAATTGAATTTTAAGGTATATGAACGTAACGAAAGTGAAAATAGTGATTGGGCATCTTTAGTAGAAATACCAGAAGATCAATTAGTACAAAATGATGATGGAACAATTAGCTATACCTTTGTACCATCAAACGCTACACAAGGTAGTACATATGGTTATGCAATTCGTTGTAGCGTAAAAACACTTGGTGCAACAGGAGTAGAAAGTGTAAATTCTAATTCTATTTCTTATGTCGCTACAGCTGCTGGATTATCTGCTTATGACTTGGCTGTAAAACAAGGATTTGTAGGATCTCTAGATGATTGGTTAGCAAGCTTACAAGGTAACACAGGTATGTCTGCCTATGAAATAGCTAAATCTAAAGGTTATACAGGAAGCGAAGAAGAGTGGATTGCTAGCTTGAAAGGTGATACTGGAGCTACTGGTAAAGATGGTTTATCTGCATTTGAACTTGCAAAAAACCAAGGCTATACAGGAACTGTAACAGAGTGGTTAGCAAGTCTAGTAGGAAAAGATGGTAGTTCAGCATACGATATTGCGGTAGAAAATGGTTATTTAGGTGATGAAGCTTCATGGCTAAAGAGCTTACAAGGTAAATCAGCATATGAAATTTATGTAGATTTAAATCAATTATCTGCTGATAAGATATTAAGCCTAGAAAAGTTTACAGAAGTAGATAACTTAGATTCAGTTACAAGTAGATATCAAACCTATGTTGAAGCACTACGAGAAACAGATTCTAAGATTACACCGTTAAATGAAGAGGCATTCTTAGATTCTTATATTAAAAATGGTGGTGCATATGATAGCTTTATTGGTTTATCTACAGATGGTAAAGGTTGGTTAAATGAATATTTAACAAAGTTAATCGCTCCAGAAAAGAATTTAAGTGAAGATGAAGTAAACAAGATTTTTGAAGAGTTATCCACAATGTCTGAACTAAACTTCTCTGAAGCAACAAAAGATTGTACGACTGTAGAAGACTATGCAAAAAAATATGTTGAACTAGTGAATACCGCAGCTTCTAATGTATTAAATAAAGATAATACTGGAACAACAAGTAATTGGACTGATGTTTCTATAGATGAAGTTATTGATGGTCAAACAGTACTTGAAAGAGCGTTAACACTCTGGAAAGAATCATTAACGCTAGAGAAAGTCTATGATGTTTATACGTATACTGCTAAGAATTTAACAGCAGAAAGTTATTCTGAAATACTACCTGAAGATAAGTGGATAGAAAGCTTAAAAGGAAAAGATGGACAATCTGCATATCAAATCGCAGTTCAAAATGGATATAAAGGCAGTGAATCTGATTGGCTAGCATCACTCAAAGGTGATACTGGTACAAGTGGTACTAATGGTACTAATGGTAAGAGTGCATACCAAATCGCGGTAGATAATGGCTTTACTGGCACCGAGGCAGAGTGGCTACAGTCATTAGTTGGTAATAGCTCATCTACTAATGGAACTAATGGCATGAGTGCTTATCAAATCGCTGTAGCAAATGGTTACTCAGGCTCTGTAACAGATTGGTTAAATTCACTTGTTGGAGCTAAAGGAGATACTGGTGCAGCAGGTAGAGGCATAGCTTACGTTAAAGTGAACAAACAAGGTCATCTCATTGTGACTTATACAGATGATACATATGAAGATGCAGGCTTAGTACAAGTTGAAGGTAATACTATAGGTAGAGATCCATTAGTATATGTGGCGCTAGTTCTAGCTTTACTTGCATTTATCATGAGTGTATTACGTTACGCAGCTGTTTATAAAAAGAAACATAAAACAACAAATTAATGT
>CAVCUC010000092.1:0-5719 GCA_963605225.1 bacterium | reverse complement strand
CGAGAATGGAAATATTAAAGAACCTAAATTATCATTTGCGTTTAGGGCAAATGATTTATCGGTAGAAGATATGGAAACAATATGTGCAATTAATCGTATTGCTTTAAATTTAGAGGCTATGGATAGCTATGAGAATGAGGTGAATATATGATTGACTATGTTGATTTAATTATTAAGGCTGAACTTTTGAGAAATAAGCTAGGTGTAGATGGTCAATCACCTATTGATATATTTGCGTTAGTTCAAAGAATTGAAAAACTAACTATTGTTTATTATCCTATGGGTCAAACAATAAGTGGAATTTGCGTAAAGGGCACCAATAACAAATCATTGATTGCATTAAATTCCTCGATGTCTTTAGGCCGACAACGTTTTTCGTTAGCTCATGAACTATACCATTTATATTATGATAAAAATAATTTATCGATATGTGCTAAAGCGATTGGAGAAGGTAGTGAAAATGAGAAAAAAGCTGATGCCTTTGCTGCATATTTTTTGATGCCACGTGTTGCTTTGATTGAAATGATTGAAACATTTAGAGATAAAAATAATGGAAAAATAGATATTAGAGATGTTATACGCATTGAACAATATTTTAGAGTGAGTCATCAAGCTGCAGTATATCAACTGTATAATGCACAATACATTAGTAAAAGTGAAATGAATAAATTGCTTAAAGAAAACGTAAAAGAAATTGCGGAAAAAATGGGTTTTAATACAGATTTATATTGCGCATTACCAAAAGAAAAACAATATGGTACATTTGGATATTATATTGAAAGGGTTAATTTACTTTTACAAAATAAAATAATATCAAATGGTAAATATGAAGAACTACTATTAGAAGCTTATCGAGATGATTTAGTATATGGCGTTAATGAAAGTGGTGATTTAAATGACTGATCTTTTATTTATAGATACTGATTGTATCTCTTCGTTTTTATGGGTTGATCATGAAAATATTTTGATTCGACTTTTCCCAAAAAGAATCATTATACCTAAACCTGTTTATGATGAATTATCTTATTCAAATGTTAATAGAATTAAAGGGTTAAAAGCTCAAGTAGATGAAATGATAAAACAAGAAAATGCAAATATTCGTGAAATTGAAACAGAAACTAATACTTATGCCTTGTATCGTAAATTGACAACCCATCCTGATCCTGGACATAAAATTATCGGTAAAGGAGAAGCTGCATCAATTTCTTTAGCAAAAGTAAATAAAGGAATTTTAGCAAGCAATAATTTGAAAGATGTTAGCTCATATGTCGAAGAGTTTAAGTTGAAACATTTAACCACTGGATCAATTATGAAAATGGCACATGACATTGGATTTATATCTGAATCACAAGGAAACATGATTTGGTCAAAAATGTTAGCGAGAAAAAGAAAGCTGGGATATTCTTCGTTTTCAAATTATCTTGCTTTAAATGAGTGTTAAATGGTCAAATAATTGAAACAAAGTTGTGGAATAAAAACCTTTGTGAAATATGTCGCATAGTTATATAATAGCCATTACGTAAAGGAGAAAAATAAATGAAAAAATTACTAATGCTAGTAACTTCTTTTATGATGGCTACAAGTTTAATTGCGTGCTCATCAAATAGTAGTTCTAGTAGTGCAGATGCAATTTACAAAGCAGGCACTTATGAAGCAAGTGCTCAAGGTATGGGAACTGTAACAGTAAAAGTTACAGTAGATGAAACTTCAATTAAATCTATTGAAGCTGATGTTTCTAACGAAACTGAATCAATTGGTCAAGCAGCTAAAGACGATATTGTTAGCGAGATTTTAGAAAAACAATCTACAGATATCGATGGTGTAACAGGAGCTACAATCACAACAGATGCAATTAAGACTGCAGTTAAACAAGCTCTAAGCGAAGCTAGTCTAACTGATTCAAGTGCATCAAGTTCTGACGCTAAAGTAGCTGATGGTACATATACTGGTAAAGCTGCTTCGTACGGTATCATGAATGAAATGGAATTATCTGTAACATTCAGTGATAACAAAATTACAAATATTGAAACAGTTTGTGCTGGTTCTGCTACTTCATATAGTGATGATGAATATTCTGATGTATATCAAACAGTTGAAGAACTTTTATATCCTAGAATTATTGAATCACAATCTCTAGCTGTAGATTCTATCACTGGTGCTACTGTTTCTAGTAACGCTGCTAAAACAATCATCTCTAATATTATTGATGAAAATGGTGGCGATTCTAGTGCTTGGAAAACACCAGTTGAAAAGAAAACAGATACTGTTAAGTTAGAAGATTATGATGTAATCGTTGTAGGTTTAGGCGCTGGTGGTATGGCCTCATATATTTCTGCTGCAGAAAATGGCGCAACAGTATTTGGCTTAGAATCTGCTGGTAAAGTTGGTGGTAATGGTACACATACTGCTGGTCCTCTAGCTGTTAATCCACCTAGCTTAGTAGAAGCTAATGGTGGCGAAAAGTTTGTTGATGAAGATGAACTATTCGATGCTTGGATGGAATATACAGATGGTGATGCTAAAGAAGAAATCGTTAAATTAATGATTAATGAATCTGGTGAGACACTAGATTGGTTAACAACAAATTGGGATTTTGGTTTAACAATGCCAACTATGCTTTCTTTCTATGATTCTCATGGATGGAAATTATGGACATTCTATTCTGATTCAACAGGTACTTCTAAAGATTTAGCTTATGTAAATTCTTTAAATAAAGCAAAAGAAATGAATGAAAAGAATGACTACATGACAGAACTTAAAGCTACTGATTTAATTATGGATGGCGATAAAGTTGTTGGTGTAGAAGCTGAATACTATGATGGAACTACATATGAAATCTATGGTAAATCAGTTATCTTAGCTACTGGTGGTTACATTGGTAATGCTGAAATGACAAAGGAATATACAGGTTATACATGGCATACAAAGGCTATGACACAATGTGATGGTTTCGCAATTAAAGAAGCTCTTGAACTTGGTGGTAACTTATATAACCCAGATGTAGCTGTAGAAGATCATATTGCAGCATTAGATACAATTATTAGAGATTCTTCTGTATCTGCAGATGATAAAGCATTATTAACATCTTTAGTTACAGATACAACTTATACAATGATTGATTCTAATGGTGAACTATTTGATGCAAACTACAATGGTCTAGGAATTGACTTCAACGCTTGGGAAGCTGGTAGTAACTATTATGTATTAATCAATGAAGATGAATACAATTCTATTAAAGAAAATGGTGTTGAAAACTTCGTATCTAATGTTAATGGTTTCTTAAGCCAAGGTGGTACTGTAGAAGTAAATACACCAATTGAAAACTTAGATGATGTATTAGCATTAGGTGAAAAGTGGAATGACGTTGTTATCGCTGATTCTCTATCTGATTTAAGTGATAAATTAGGTGTAGATATCAAGATTAGTGATGTTCACGGTAAGACTGATGGTAAAGTTATCGCAATTAAAGGTGCTGCTTATGTTTACTCTACAACAGGTGGTGTAGAAGTAGATACAAACATCAATCTTGTTAAAGAAGATGGTACATCTATTGATAACGTATATGTAGTAGGTAACGACTCATTAGGAACATTAAATGAATCTAATAAGGCATATGTTACATATGGAGGATGTGCTCAAGGTTGGGCATTAACTTCTGGTAGACTTGCTGGACGTAACGCTGCTTTAGCTGCAAGTAACAACTAATTTTATACGATTAAATGAAAAGCTTTGGATGAGAATTCTAGAGCTTTTTTTTATTTGATTTAGATTTTACAATTCTTAAGCTTTTGATAATGATATTTCATGTTATTATATTCGATATGAAAAGGATGGGAAAGGTGAATTCTATGAAAAACAAAGCAATGAATAAGGTATGCAGTTTTGCTTTAGCATTAATGATGGCTTTAACTATTCTTCCTACAACAACATTTGCAGAAGGTGAAAATGGTGCAAATGGGGGGGAATCAGGTAATCAAAATACTGAAACAAGAACTGTAAAAGTTTCTATACCAACTGACAAATTACAAGTGGCTTCAGATTCAGGAGCTTTAGAACAGACATTATCTGCAGATAGTGAATTTAAAACGATTGTTATTGAAGCAAAAGATGGATATACATTTGCAAAAGATACTACTTCTACTTTAAATGATGGGGTTTTAAAAGATACTAATTTAACCGCAAAAATTAGATATGACGATGATTTACAAAGCCTAAGAATCCAAGTGGCTGATGGCAAATCATCAAGTGATGTTCAATCTGTTACAGTTACTAGTGACGACATTAAAGTGATTAATAGTTATGTATTGTGGGGTGGAACATCTACTGTTGGTGCAACAGACGATACTAATAAAATGAATGCGAAATATGATGTAGCATCAGGTGTATTAACTTTTGATTGTTCTACTACAGGAACAGTTGAATTTCATAGTTCTGATTCTACAGTAGGTAAAAAATATTACAATTATCTCACTGGAGCCGACTTCACTAGATTCTATATTCGTGTGTGGGATATTACTGATGGTAATAAAAATAACATTGGCGAATTTAATCTAGGAGATGGTAGTGGTAGTACAGCACCAAACACAAAATACGCTTCTTCGACAACGACTAATCCTTATATCAATTTAAAAACATTTATGGATGATGTGATTCAAGAAGGAAAAGTAGGTAGTGATTGGAATAAAATCGCTATTGATGTAATACCATGTACTGCAAATGGTGGAGCAATAGCTCCAAGCACAGTTTATTTCACGATTGAAGTAGGTAAACAAACAATATATGCTCCAACTATTTCTGTAGAACTTCCAACAGGATTAAAGAAAGCTGCAGACTCAGGTGATCTTACACAAGTGCTAACTGAAGGAACTACATTTACATCAATTATTCTTGAACCAGAATCAGGATATACAATTGATCAAACAGCGACATTAGATAATCTTGCTAAAACATTAGAAGGTAATAATTTCTCTGTTACTATTGTTGAATATCATCAACACTTAACAATATCAGCTTATAGTAGTGCAACAACTTTTACTGATACAACAGTTAATGCATCTAACTTTGTTATGAAACAAACATATATTATGTATAGTGATGATTCTATAGTTGGTAAAACTGGTGATGATAACAAGATGAATGCTCAATATAATGCTTCTAGTGGTAGATTAACTTTCAATTGTGATCGTACTGAGTATTTAGAATACTATCAAACAGCTACTGACAGACACGATTATAGTGGATTTAAAAATTTCAAAATTAAGGTATATGAAGGAGATGAAAATGGCGCATATCTAAGATCATTATGTGCTGAATTTAATCTAGGTGATGATACGAGTTCAGAGTATGCTTCTTCAAAAACAGTTAATCCATATATCAATTTAAGAAAATTAGTAAATGATAAAGGATTAAAGGATGAAACTACTGTATGGGTTGAAGTTATAGCTTGTAATTCTAATGGTCCTATCAGTGAAACATCTATTAGATTCATGATTAATGCTGGTACAGTAAGCGAAATTAAGAAAGTGCCAAGCAGTGATGATTCTTCTTCTAATACTAAGAAGAGTAGCGGTGGATGGGACGATGGAGGACCATTTACAACAGATACATGTGGAAATGTATTTGATAGATGGGGAAACAAGATTTATGAAGCCAAAGGATGCAATGTTGGTGGCTATAATCTAGTTAGAACATCCGTTGAAGACTAATTCATAAAATAAAT
>CAVCUC010000091.1:3160-5812 GCA_963605225.1 bacterium | reverse complement strand
AAAATATAAGGATTCCCCACTTTTTCTTAAAAATATTTTCTAAAACAATTACAAATAACAAAAAATAACTCTAGATTGTCTAAATAAGCTTTCTAGAGTTATTTCATATTTCAAAACTAATTATCGTTTACTTCATTCGTCAGTACTAAATCAGAATCTTCTTTTGTATTACATATCTTGAAATAATATTCTTCACGAGGAATCCATGTTGTTATAAATGCATCTAATTTCATAGGATTTCTTTTTTCTAATCGTTCAAGTTGCAACTCTTTAGAAATATCCATAAAGATACATAATTCATAATATTTCCTTAACTTAGGATGAGAGCTATAAGAACCTTCTACAATTGTAATTTTACTTGGATTTAGATAGATATCAGGCAAAAAAGAAGCTTGATGAATCACATATGGTCGATATATCGCTTCTTTTTGGCTTGTTAGTGGTATAAGAATTTCTTGTTGTATGCGATCAAAATCAATATTCCCACCTGGTTCATTCATAATTTCCGGAGTACGTTTATCAAAAGGTAAGTAAAAGTCGTCGATATGAACTAGATTATATCCTTCTCTTTCCGCAATACTACTTGCTAGTGTTGTTTTCCCTGAGCCACATCTTCCATCTATTGCAATAATACATGGTGCTTTGATATCTTTCTTGTTTATTAAATCTAGTATCATTTCTTGTTTGTTCATAATTAGTACCCCTGTTTTATCTAATAATATTACAAAGACATTAGATGACAAATAACATTATTATGATTAATTATTGAAAGAAAAAATATGTCAAAAGAAAATATGCTAGATAATTTCTAGCATACTCTCTTAAGCATTCTTTAAATTCTTTTCTATATTAATTTGTTGTTCAACATGTTTCAAAATAATTGCACACATTGGTAATAAGTATAATCCCGCAACTACCCAAGCACTTTGATCAGCCCAAGTAATCGCATCAAACTTAAATATAGGTACAAATACTAACGCAACAATACATCTTGCAAACATTTCTAAGATACCACCAATGACAGCTCTACCAGAATATCCAAGACCCTGAATAGACATTCTTGCGACAATAACAATTCCAACTACAGGATAGAAATAACCCATACGTCTTAAGTATTTCGCAGAAGCATCTAATACACTCGCTTCACTAGCGCTAACAAACATCATACTCATTGTTCTACCAAAGAAAATCATGATTAATCCTGCTAATGCACCATATAGTACCGCAATAATCAAGCTTAATCTTAATCCTTCATGAATTCTATCTACTTTTTGCGCGCCAAAGTTTTGTGATAAGAATGTAGAAGCAGTAGCACCAAATGCATCAAATGGACACATCATTAATTGTTTAATCTTTAATCCTGCTGTAAATCCAGAAACATAAATTGTTCCTAGAGAATTATTAGCAGATTGCATTGTCATAGAACCAATTGCTGTAATAGAGAATTGAAGTCCCATTGGCACACCCATAACAAGTAAACGATTAGATTTTTCTTGAGAGAAAACACGATCTTCTTTTTGAATATGTAATACTTCAAATTTCTTAATAATTAGGATTAAACATAAGATACCACTAACAGCTTGTGAGAAAATAGTCGCAATAGCAGCCCCAGTACATCCCCAATGCAAAGCTAAAATACAGAAGAAATCTAAACCAATATTTAAAATAGCAGAGAAAGCTAAGAAAAAGAATGGTGTCTTACTATCTCCTATCGCTCTTAATAATGCAGCCAAATAGTTATAAAGCAAAGTAAATGGAATACCCGCAAATATCACAACTAGATAAGAATATGCATAATCATATATTTCTTCATTTACTTGTAATAAATGAAGGATTTGTGGGCATAAAATAACAACCGCAATCGTAATAACTACGGCAAATATCGTCACTAAAATTGCTCCATTATAAACATATTTGCGCATTTCATCTTTAGCTCCCGCGCCAAATTTCTGTGCAACTGGAATACTAAATCCTTGACATATTCCTTGGCAAAAACCTAATACCAAAAATTGTACACTACTAGATGAGCCTACTCCAGCTAAAGCGATTGAGCCGAGTGTTTGACCAACAATAGCAGTATCCACAATGTTATAAAATTGTTGGAATAAATTACCTAATAATAAAGGAATACTAAATGCAATAATTAACTTTAAAGGACTCCCTTCCGTCATACTCTTCGTCATGAAAAAATCCCCCTTAACAATGATATTTATTATAGTTTAAGCATTACTCTTTTTCCACACGAACCTTGGTATAAATTGTTTCGTATTCATGTGCATTAGCAGTGCCCATAATCAAATATGTATAGGCTTCATTTGATAATTTGTAACCCAATTTTCTTATCTTTTCTAATTTAGGTTCTAATAGTTGTGATGGAATTAATTCACCATATCTAACTTCGCAAGACATATTACAATATGTCCCCTTATTTAGTTTTGTGTAATTCATATTCATATTTTTAATTTCTTTATGAAACAAAAATCCTTGTTCGTAAGTATATTCTTTACTACTGATATTAATCTTGCATATAGGAATACCAGCTCCATATCTTTTGAATAATTCTGGCATATTATTTTGCGTATTACTAACAAGCGGATAAAAATACATGTTATCTTCTACTGTTATTTCGTATTCTTTTGATGTATTTAATAG
>CAVCUC010000091.1:0-3150 GCA_963605225.1 bacterium | reverse complement strand
ATTTAATAGCAATGCTAAACTTCTAGCGTTTTTAATTTTTTCATCTAATATCACTTTTTCTTGTTCTAATTCTTCAATACTTTTTTCTATACAAGAAGATGCCAATTTCATATCCTGATTTTGCATGAAAGATCGAATTTGTTTTAGTTCAATTCCTAAACTACTATAAAGCTTAATCATAACCAATAAGTAACAATCATTTTCTGTATAGTCTCTATATTGATTTTCTATATTTCTATTTGGTTTAATTAAACCTTCTTTTTCATAAAATCTAATCATATCTTTTGATAATCCTGTAGCTAGTGATGCTTCTTTAATATTCATATTTTCCTCTATTGACATTGGAATTGTTCCAACGTTTACACTATTATTGTGAATTATATCACATGGAGGGAATATGAAAAAGTTTTTAAGTATTATGCTTAGTTTCCTAATGATTTCTTCTGTTACTGGATGTAGTTCATCTAGCAATTCTTCTAATGATAGTGGAATGAAAGATGGAACTTACTCTAGCACTCAGCAAGGATTTGGAGGAGACGTTTCTGTCACACTAACTATTTCTAATGGCAAAATTACAAATGCCGAACTCGTTGGAGATAGTGAAACAGAAACTGTTGGAGGTGCGGCTTTATCTTCGCTACAAGAACAGATTCTTGAAAAACAATCAGCAGATATTGATGGTGTTTCTGGAGCAACTGTTACAAGTAGTGCTGTAAAAGCAGGCGTACAAAGTTGTTTAGATGAAGCAATGGGGAAAGAATCTAGTAGTTCTGATGCCAATTTAGCTGATGGCACTTATACTGCTAGCGCTTGGAGTTTTGCTACAAATAAACAATTAACTGTAGAAGTAAAAGTATCAAACAACAAAATGGAATCTATTGAAGTAAAAGACAGTGGTGATACAGATATCATTTTAAATACTGCTATTGAAAATTTGATTCCTCAAATGATTGAAAACCAATCTGTAAAAGTTGATTCTACTACCGGAGCAACTACATCTAGTAATGCAATTAAAATGGCTACTGAAGATTGTTTGAAACAAGCATTAGTTGCTGATGGATCTGATGAAAGTGCAGTTAGTGCTTTCTATACTGTACCTGCTAAATCTGATGCTAAAGAAACAATTGATACAGATATCTTAGTTGTTGGTATGGGTGGTAGTGGTATGGTTACTGCTACTCGTGCAGCCGAAGCTTTATATGCTGCATATGGGAATGATGCCAGCAAAGTAAATGTTCTTACAATTGATAAAGCTGCTAAATATGGCGGAACTAGTGTTACAACTACTTCACCAATGTCAATCAATCCATCTTACTTTGTCGAACAAAATAACGGTGAAGATTATGTAGATGCGGATGAACTAAAATCTGCTTGGATAGAATATACAGAAGGCGACGCAAAGGAATTTGCTATCGATTATATGATGACTACTTCTGGACCAGCAGTCGATTGGTTGATTGAACAAGGATTTGTATTTGGCGCACCTACTCAAGGACTAAGTGCTCCATATAAAGTTTGTGTAAACTATGGTGATCAATTTGCTATTCCTAAGAGTGTTACACAAACTTACTTCGATAAACTTTATGATGTTTATACAAATTATGGTGGAAAAACAATGTTACAAGTTGAAGGTAGAAGTTTAATTACAAATGATAATGGTGACATTGTTGGAGTAAATGCTGTTGGTGCCGATGGGACAGAGTATACAATTAATGCAAAAAAAGTTGTATTAGCTACTGGTGGTTATGCAGGTAATGGCGAAATGGAAGATGAGTATTTATCAAATGAATATTACAACTTATCTGGTGGTGGAAGATATAACTTATATGGTATGGCTCAAAATGACGGAAAGATGATGCAATCTGCTATCGATAATGGTGCAGCTACATATAACATTGGTATGCCTCCTATCAGTCACATTGGTGGTGCATATATGATTATGCATGAGTTCCCAGTTATAGAACTAGAAACAACTGATATTTGGACAGGAAGAAATGCTACACAATCATTAAATGATGTTCCTATGATGATGGCTGTTGCTCCTAATAGTTTAGCAGTTAATCGTCAAGGCGTACGTTTTGCGGATGAAACAACACTAGCTGCTTATAAGAACTGGGGTTCTGGAGCTTATTACTTCACTATTTGGTCCAGTGAGCAAATTAAAAACATTGAAGAAAACGGTTTAGAGTTTGATACAATTGGCATTTTCATCAACCAAGGTGGATGGCCTTCACACCAAGCTATTCCTGAAATATATGATATTTTAGAAGCCGGTGAAAAAATGGGCTATATCTATAAAGCAGATACAATAGAAGAATTAGCCGAAAAGATTGGTGTAGATCCTTCTACCTTATCTAATACTGTTTCTGATTACAATGAATATATAGAAACAGGAGTATGCAAAGATGGCATTGAAAAGGCGGATGTCATTTATGGCATAGATGGTTCTGCTGTTGAAGGTGATTACTCTACAAAAGAAAAAGTTGATGGAGATGGTCCTTACTATGCAATTAAAGGTTCACCATGGTTATATTCAACAATTGGTGGTCTAGACGTAGATGAAGACTTACAAGTTTTAGATACTAATGGGTATAAGATGAATGGTCTATATGCTGTTGGTACTGATTGTGAAGGTGTTCTATTTACTGAAAAGAAAGAATACGTAACTTATGGTGGTGCTGACCAAGGTTGGGCATTTACATCCGGTTATATCTTAGGTCCTAAACTTGCTGAAGAAATTTTAGCTGAATAAATTAATTTAAGGATGTTCATATACATTGAAGTGAACATCCTTTTTATTTTCCACAATGACTCAATACTAGAATATATTTGGAAGTACATGTAATAAAATACTTATATACTCAAGATGATTTAAATTAATCTATATTTTTGGTAAATCTACAATTTAGTGTTTTATAGTTTGAGCAGCCCCAGAATCTTCCATTTTTTCCATTTATCACTCGTAATCTACCTCCGCATAATGGACATGTATAAATATCTTTTTTCAGTAAACCATGATATTTGTATTCTAATTCTTCAATAAATATTGATTTTTCATTTTTAATCACTATCAAAAACACATGTTTTTTTGCCCTTGTTAATGCCACATAAAATAATCTTCTTTCTTCCGCAAATTGGAATAAATCATCA
>CAVCUC010000090.1:0-5828 GCA_963605225.1 bacterium | reverse complement strand
AGAAATTCTGTTTCTTTCAGCACGTAATGCGTCACCTTTTCCTTTAGCATCTCTCACTTCTTTGTCTAAAGCAATCACTTCATCAACTAAAGGTAGTTTTTCATCTTGAAACTTCTTTTTAATGTTTTCTTTTACTAATTCTGGATTCTCACGAATCAATTTGATATCTAACATATCTTCCTCCTAAAATAAAAAAACACCATTCAAAGGGACGATGTGAATCGCGGTGCCACCCTAATTATCAAATTGTTTCACGTGAAACAATTTAGATCTCTTCATTTATATGCATAACGGACATAACCGGAAAGTATTGGTTTCACTCAAGGGTGGATTTCATTACCTTTTCTTGTCATCTTCCATCAACCGATAACTTTCTATAAAAGAACCAGTAATTACTTGTCCCTATCTTCGTTTTCTATCTCATTTAAGCATTGTAAAAGTGGTTTGTCAAGATGAATCATTTTGTGCTAGAATATGCTTAATTAAAGGGAATTATCGTGAAAAAAATTATTCTATTATGCTCTTGCATATTTTTATTAGTGGGTTGCACAAAAACATCAAATCAAGAAACAATCGAAGACACTTCAAATGGTCCTATCGTTGAAAAAGATACAAAGTCTGACGAAGAAAAAGTTTTAGCAATGATTCAAGCTTGTATTAAAAATTATAACGAAGATGATTTAGAGGAATTGCGAACTTATTACAAATCAAACATTCCAAATCTACCATTAGAGATAGATTTTCTTACAGAAATTGAATCTTTAGATAATTTACAAGAGTTAACTGCTGAAGAAAATACAAACACATTCTATGAAGGAATGTATACCATAGATAAATATAAAGTAATATTCAAAGTCTACTACCCTTCTGGTGCTGATTTTTGGCCTAATGGAGAAATTGAATTTCAAATAGATCCTGAAACAGTTACAGTAAATGATCCTCAATATGATGGATACCGCACATCATTAACATATTTATTATCTGAAGAAAATAATGTTATCGATATGTTATATGGAATTAATGCTGAAGTTGCAGATGAGGCAACATTAGATGATAAATATTATGAAGTACTTAGTATTAATGGTAAATCATACTCTTCTATACAAGAATTAAAAGATTATGCCGAATCCGTTTTTACAACAGATTATTTAGAACAAAATTATTATCCTAATTCATTTAATAGTGACTCCCCTGTTTATAAAGAACAAGATGGTAAACTTTATTGCTTGAACTCAGATGTTACACCAATTGTTTCTTATGAATATTGTCCAGATTATATCATTTATGTTAAAGACGAAAACGGAGTCGTAAAAGTGAATTTATTAACAAAGGTAATGGATACAATTCTTCCAGATATCAAAGAAATAACAATGCATGAAACAGAAAATGGCTATCGATTAGCTTCTGCTGGTTAAAGTGCAAAAATAGATTATTTATTACGTGTTTTGCGCATAGGAAAGGAGCTAAGTTATGCCTAAAAGTACGGATAAGCGGGCTTATGAAAATAAACTTGCCTACAATAATGAATATAATCGCAAAAATTACAGGTCATTCTCTATTCGCTTCAATCGTGAAGATGAAAAGAAAATAATTAAATGGCTTGAAAAGAAAAAGAACCTAAAACACTACGTAAAAAGTCTCATCGTTCGAGATATGAATGAGAATAATATACAAATGCCAGGAGATTAAATGATTATTACAAATAGTTTCACTTATATTGCTTTACTTATTTTTATCGCAGGTGGATTACTAGCTTTACAAAAATACGCTAAATGGAAAATATTTAATATCGTCCCGCCTCTAGTTTGGATTTACATCATCAATATGATTCTATGTACAATGGGATTATTTAATTCTGATGCATGTAGTTCTGCATATAGTGCAATCAAGAATAATATTTTATATGCAATGATTTTTGTCATGTTGCTAAGGTGTGATTTTAGAAAGTTAGCTAAATTATCTGGAAGAATGATAGCGATATTCTTAAGTTGTTCATTCACAATTGGAATCGGTTTTATCATCGGTTATCCTATTTTCAAAAATTCCTTAGGAACAGATACTTGGGGTGCTGTTGCAGCATTATATGCCTCTTGGGTTGGCGGTAGTGCTAATATGGCCGCAATGCAAGACGCATTACCAGTAGATGCTGGAGCATATGGTTGTGCTCTAGCTTTAGATACAGTTTGTTACTCATTATGGATTGCATTACTGTTACTTTCTGTAAAACACTCGCAAAAATGGGATAAAGCTGTTAAAGCTGATACATCAAAACTACAGGCAATTGCTGAAATAGCAAATCATGAAGTTTCTAAAGAAAAACAAACAACTTCCTATTCGGATTGGGTATTCTTATTAGGTTTATCCCTCATTGTTTCAGCATTATCACAAACTGTTGGGAAAGAAATGCAAGTTCTCTTATCTAATGTAGGTTTATCCATGTTTGATAAAGGAACATGTACAACATTATTTGTTACTTTATTAGGTTTAGTATGTGCGATGACACCACTTGGTAAATTGCCTGCAGTAGAAGAATTATCCAATGTTTATTTATATATTGTTGTTTCTTTGCTTGCTTCGGTTTCAACATTAACTGATTTAGTATCTGCTCCAATGTGGATTGTGTTTGGCTTATTTGTATTACTTGTACATTCTGTACTCATGTTTGTATTAGCAAAAATATTCCACTTTGACTTATGTATGTGTTCAACAGCTTCTGTCGCTAATATCGGTGGAGCTGCTTCGGCACCAATTATTGCCTCAAGTTACCATGAATCCTATGCGGGTATTGGCGTACTTATGGGTGTGTTAGGTGCTGCTCTAGGTAACTTCTTTGGATTAGGAATGGGCGCAATACTTCACCTATTCGTTAAATAGTTTATATTAAATATTGATGCCAAACTGTGGAATAACACAATTTGGTATATGATTGCTACCCTTGTAAAAAGGCTCTTACCATTTATTTGATAAGAGCCTTTTACATTCATCACTAAAGTTTAATTGTTTTAGCAGCTTGTCCTGCTTTTTCTTGTGAACAAGATACTGTAATTTCAGCATTTTGATCAGCTTTGACTACCCATTCAAGTTTCTTTCTTGCATGAGCGTTTTCCATTGTGGAAATATTGCCATAGAAAGAAGTTCCTGTACGAGTACTACCATAGCCTTCTAAGTTACCGATATCTGTTGTTTCTAGACCACTAACTACTTCACATCCTGAAATCTTTACTACAACTGGTTTACTGATTCTTAAGTTTTTCGCTTCTTCAGTTAAGTTTGTAGCTAAATAACCAAGGTTACCAACAACAGCTGTTACTTTATATACACCATCTGTTACTTTTTCTGCTTTTAATGTATCTACAGTTAATCTAGGTACTACTTGAGCAAAACGAATCATGAATCTAGTCATTTGTTCAAGAACGCCATTCAAGAAATTTTCAGGTGGATTTTGTTGAGAGAACTTAAAGTTAAATCCTCCAATTTCAACATCACCAAATGTTTCATGATGGAATGGTTTCCAATCTTCATAATATTGAGGAGCGTTTTCTTTTACCCATTTCATGTTTGCAACAAAACGTTTCATCATGTCACTAACACTTTCTTTCGCTCTAGCATTCCAAACTTGTGGTACGCCAGCACGTTTTGCTAAGTCCCAAAGCTCAACTGTATAAGCGACAATACCTTGAGATTGATAGCACCAGTCATCGAAAGCACCAGAGTCATAATTTGCAGGATCAGAAATAAATGAATCATAAATATTTAATGGTTCATATCCTAATTCTTCTTTACCCATATTTGCAATTTCAATGAATTGATTAATATCCTTTTGGTTTGCGGCTTGTGCTGATTTTGTTCCAGGTGGATATAGAATTACACCACCACTAGTATGGTTAGTAGAAACACCACAAATATTAGGATGTTCAATTACCCAATCAGCCATAGCCTTTGTTTCTGGATTGCTTAATGGATATTTACCAGCACCTGCTTGTCTATTTTCTGGGAACCAACCATAAGGATAATTACGGTTAAAGTCTAAAGTCCAATCTTCTTTCTTTTTCTTTAGATTCTCATCACCAACAAATGGTTCAAATTCACCTTCTGGATAAATGTCATAGAATTCTCCATCCGCATCTCCTGGGTCTCTTCTTACCATTAAACTAGGATCTTCCTTATCTTTCTTCCATGCTCCATAAGGTGTAGCGATACGCATCATACGAATAACACCATCACCATCTAAATCTTCACTTCTTACACCACCCTTTTCTGGATTATGTACACGATTTACAGAACGGATTGCGTATGGTGTTGTCAAATAAGTTTCAGCTCCATCTGGAGAGATTCGAGGTACAACATAAATAGTCATTCTATCTAGAATCGTTGTAATCACTTTATCTTCACCATAGCCACTTAGTAATACATCAATCGCATGCATTGCGGCCATAGAACCTGTCACTTCACCAGCATGTGTGTTTCCATCAATATGGAATGCAGGTTTATCCAACGCTTTACCTGTCTTTTTGTTTGTGATTGTCATTGCGTAAACATTACGTTTTTCTTCAGTAACACAAATTACTTCTAAATCACATAGTTCCGGATACTTCTCTGCAAAATACTTCAAATCTTTTTCAAGTTCATCATATTTGTAATAATGATCATATTGAAATGTTGTCTTCATAAAATTCATCTCTCCTTTTCGTTAATTATAATGATAATTTCAAGCAAATCCATAGGCAGATGAATTTTCGAATATATAATTATATTGAAAAGAGGAAATATTATGTCGAGATACGATATTTTAATTATAGGAACAGGTCCTGCAGGACTAGAAGCAGCGATTACAGCTAAAGTGAGAAATAAAAATATATTATTAATTGGTTCTAAAAATTCTAGTACAAAAGTAGAAAAGGCACATACTGTAGAAAATTATTTAGGTTTACCTCATATTAGTGGAACAGATATGCAAAAAGCTTTCTTAGACCATATCGCTAACTTAGGTATAGAAATCACTGAAGATCAAGTCATTGCTGTATACAATATGACAGATTATTTCATGGTACAAACAAAAACAACTTACTACGAAGCTAGTTCTGTCATTCTTGCGACAGGTGTACTAACAAGTAAACCTTATCCTAATGAAGAAGCATTACTCGGTAAAGGTGTAAGTTATTGCGCAACATGTGATGGAGCATTATATAAAAATAAAACAGTAGCTGTCATTGCAACAAGTAAAGAGGAAGAAGATGAAGTTCTATTCTTAAAAGAATATGCATCAAAAGTACATTACTTCCCTCTTTATCAAGATTATAGTGACTTAAAAGATATTGATATTCACGAGGAAAAACCAATAGAAATTATTGGTACAAACAATGTAGAAAAACTTGTAACAGATCAAAATGAATATGCAATTGACGGTTTATTTATCTTAAGAGAATCTGTAGCTCCTAAACAATTAGTACCAGGACTAGAAACTGATGGTCCTCACGCTAAAGTAAATTTAGATATGAGTACAAATATTCCTGGAGTATTTGCATGTGGTGATATTGCAGGACTTCCTTATCAATATATTAAATCAGCAGGACAAGGTAATGTAGCAGCACTAAGTGCAGTTAAATATCTAGCTTCTCGAAAAAAATAGATTTCATTTATAAAATGATATTTAAAATATAATTTATTCTCTAACCCCCTATTTACAGTTAACCTTTTAAAGTTAACTGTATTTTCTTTTTCTGGTTAATCGTATATAATTGAAATTGTTCTAGGTGAAGGGAGTTAAGTAGTATTTATGGCGTTAACAAAGTTTGGAGAATATATGCGTATATTTAGAATCAAAAATA
>CAVCUC010000089.1:0-6587 GCA_963605225.1 bacterium | reverse complement strand
GCATAATCCTTATTATTTAATACAATTTTACCAGATTGGTAACTTACTGTTGAATAATCCTCGCTAACTACTGGATCAACTGTCACTGTTCCATCTTTCACTTCTAATTTTCCTTTATTAACTTCAAAAGAATCAGATGTAGTAAATGTCTTCCCATTCAAATCAAGAATAATATCTTTATTTTCTGAAATAGAAATAGGATAAGCTATTGTCTCATCATTTATTAATGTAATTGTAGTTTTTTCCGTACCTACAGCAGCTATTGCGGCACTTAATGATTCATATTCTGCATCTCCAATTTTAGCTACATAAGTTGGCTGCGTATTGTCGCCATTACCTTGTTCATCACCTTCAGCGTTAACACTTGTTCCAACTGAGAAAAGTAAAACGAACGTAAGTACACTTTTTAGTATTTTGTTCATATAATTGTCCCCATCCTTTATAAAATTATTTTAATCCCCTCCAATTGGCTAGTCAACATAAATATTGCTCTACAATATGCAAAAAAATCACCATTCAGGTATGCTACCTAAATAGTGATTTTGTTTTACTTTGATAAATCTTGTTTAATTTGTGTAGTAGAGATTTCTGGTGTACGAGGTAAGTAGATAACTTCTACTCCTTCATCTTTTAAGAAATCAAATTTACCCTTCCAATCATCACCTATTACAAATGTATCAATTTGATATAAGTGCATATCTGTTACTTTTTGTTCCCAAGATTCTTCAGGGATAACTAAATCTACACATCTTAGTGCTTCTAGCATTTCTTTTCTTTCTTCAAAGTTGAAATAACATTTCTTTTGTTTTTTATTCCAATTGAATTCATCTGTACTTAGTCCAACAACTAAGTAATCACCTAATGCTTTAGCACGTTGTAGTAATTTAATATGACCATAATGCAATAAGTCATATGTACCATATGTGATAATTCTTTTCATTACTTAATTCCATCTGGGTTATCTACAGTAAATTTCCAAGAATCAACACACATTTCTTCTATACCATATTGTGCTTTCCAACCAAGTACTCTTTCTGCTTTTTCTGTATCAGCATAGCATTCAGCGATGTCACCAGGTCTTCTTTCCATAATTTTATATGGTAGTTCTTTGCCACATGCTTTTTCATATGCATGTAATACTTCTAATACACTGTATCCTTTACCAGTACCTAAGTTAATCTTATCTACACCTTTATGACTTAGTGCATATTCTACAGCTTTAATATGACCTTTAGCTAAATCTACTACATGGATATAATCTCTTACACCTGTTCCATCAACTGTTGGATAGTCATTACCCCATACTCTTAAATATTCAAGTTGACCATTAGCAACTCTAGCAATATATGGAACAAGATTATTAGGAATACCATTAGGTACTTCACCTAATAAGCCACTCTTATGTGCTCCAATAGGATTGAAATATCTTAGTAGTAATACACTCCAATCTTCATCAGATTTACATACATCTTCTAGAATCATTTCATTCATGACTTTAGTTGCACCATATGGGTTAGTTGTATGAATTTCAAAATCTTCTTTAATTGGAACTGATTTTGGTGCTCCATATACACATGCACTAGAAGAGAATACGATTCTCTTTACATTAAATTCTTTCATTACTTCATAAAGATTTAATGATCCAGCAACGTTATTTTGATAATAAGTTAATGGAATTTGTACTGATTCACCTACTGCTTTATAACCAGCAAAATGAATAACAGCATCAATCGTATTTTCTTTAAAGATTGTTCTAATGCCTTCTTTATCTAATAAATCTGTTTGATAAAACTTAGCTTGTTTTCCTGTAATACTTTCAATACGTTTTAATACTGATTGATTTGAATTATATAAATTATCCATGATGACTACATCATAACCAGCATTTAATAATTCAACACATGTATGAGAACCAATATATCCTGTTCCACCTGTTACTAAAATTGTTGCCATTACTCATTCCTCCTTATTAAAAATTGAATAAACGTGCAATATCATTCCATGTAGCAAATAACATTAAGCCTATTAATAGTACCCAGCAAACTGTCATGATTGCTACTTTAACTTTTTGATTTAATTGCTTATGCAACATCCATTCTACTAGTGTTACGACGACTTGACCACCATCTAATACAGGTAATGGTAGTAAATTAAATATACCAACATTTAAAGATAATTGCGCAATTAATAACATATAACTTGAGAATCCTAACGCAACATACTCTTCTGTTGCATTATATATCCCTACTGGACCACTTAAGTTATTTAAGCCTATACCTTTAAACAAATTCATAATCGCTGATAGCATTAAGCCACCAACTAAGATCATCATCTTAAAACCATATATCCAGCAATTAAAGATATTCATCGTTACGTATGTCACATCATTTCCTCTAATACCAATAATATAGCTTTCTTGTTCGTCGTTATATTCAGGAGTTACAGAAAGCGTAACTTCTTCATCATTACGTTCTATCGTATAAGTTAAAGTTTGATCTTCTTTTTCAGCAACAAATACACGCATATCTAAGAATGTATCTGGTTTTGTTGAAGTACCATCTTCTGCAGTAATTTGGATCACTTTATCTCCACTTTGCATACCTGCTTTTTCAGCCGGAGAATTTTCAACCACTTCCGCAATAATTGCTTTAGGAGAAACAGCATATGTACCATTTGCTAATACAACAAAAGAAAAGATAACCCATGCTAGAACAAAGTTCATAAATACACCAGCTAACATGATGATGATTTTCTTCCATGGTTTTTGATCTGTTAATCTTCTACCTTCTGGTACGACTACATCTGGATATACTTCATCTCCATCTGTTTCCCCAGCCATAGAAACAAAGCCACCAATTGGTATCGCTCTTAAGCTATATTTTGTTTCTTTCCCCTTTTTTTGTAAAAGAACTGGTCCCATCCCAAAAGAATACTCATAACAATATACGCCAAATATCTTAGCGGCAATCAAATGTCCTAATTCGTGCAAACAAATGATTACTGTTAGAGCAAGTAAGAAATAGATAAATGTCATTTTTTCTCCTTATTTTTTATATATTCTAAAGCATATGCTCTAGCATTACGATCAACTTCAACTAATTCTTCAAATGAAGTAACTTGCTTATTTTCAAAAGCCTCTATTGTCGCAAAGATAACTTCTTCAATCATTAAAAACGAAATCTGTTTTTCTCTAAAAGCTAAATTAGCAACTTCATTTGCTGCATTGAGTACAGCTTGTTTCGTTCCTGGATTTTTACCAATATCATAGGCAAGTTTTAGTAATGGAAAACGTGCGTAATCCGGTGCATGAAAATGCATTGTACCTATTTTTGCTAAATCTAATGATTCACCTAGATTTAAGTCAGATCTTAGATTTTCTAAATCACTCATTGCATATTGAATTGGTATACGCATATCTGGTGTGCCAAGTTCTGCCATTACTGCTCCATCTTTATATTCAACCATTGAATGAATAATGCTTTCATCATGCATAATCACATCAATCTGTTCATAAGGTAGGTGGAACAAATAATGTGCTTCCATGACTTCAAATCCTTTATTCATCATTGTTGCACTATCAATTGTGATTTTCGAACCCATATGCCAATTTGGATGACTTAAAGCCATTTCAACCGTTACATCTTCTAATTCATCACGTGTTTTATTTCTAAAAGATCCACCACTAGCAGTAATAATTAATCGTTTAATTTGTTTTGTTGGATTACCTGCTAAACATTGTGCTATAGCAGAGTGTTCACTATCAATTGGTGTAATAACACAACCATTTTCTTTCGCTGTTTTATTAACAAGTTCACCACCAACAACTAATGTTTCTTTATTTGCTAAAGCAACATTATGTTTTGATTCTAATGCCTTTAATGTAGGTTGTAAGCCAACAAATCCAACTAATGCATTCACACATAAGTCATATTCAGGTTTAGTCACTAATTCCACTAAACCATCATTACCATATACAAATGTTGTTGTAGGAAATTCATTTGCTAAAATATCACGATCTTCTTTTCGTTCTACACTTACTAATGAAACAGGATATTTTGTTAATAAAGTCCTAGCATATTCAATGTTTTTCCCTACACCAAATGCGACTAATTCATATTGTTCAGGATGTTGCTCAATGATATCAATCGTTTGTGTACCAATTGAGCCACTAGCTCCTAATAAAACTATTTTTTTCTTCATTTTTTAAAATCCCCAAAAGATTAATAATGCATGGAATATCATTAAACAGAATAATAATGAATCAATGCGATCTAATGCTCCACCATGTCCTGGTAAAAATGATCCAAAATCTTTGATATGAAATCTTCTTTTAATACTACTAAATGCTAAGTCACCTACTTCAGCAATAGCAGGTAATACTAAACTACTAATCACAATAAATGGTGTAGTTAATTGTTTGCAGAAAAATAAGGCAAAGATAAAGGAGAGAATCGCTCCTGTAAAATATCCACCAATTGCCCCTTCCCAAGTTTTATTTGGAGAAATACGAGGAATAAATTTGTGTTTTCCAAAGAATACACCAAAGAAATACGCTCCTGTATCACATAGATATGTAGCTAAAGCAACATAAATCATTACCGTAAATCCTAGATTATTCGAATAGATTTTATCTATTGCAAGTAAAGCTTGTGTAAGAATAAATACAATCACAAATTGATAAACTAATTCATCGATTGAATATTTCTCATTGATTAGATGGTATTCAAATAATACTGTCAAATAAATACACATACCAAATAAATAGTAATTACTTGGAAAGTAAATGAGTGTACTAATCATTAATGTCATAAATATTGTCATCATCCAATGTGCTTTTTGATCACATAAAGAAGATATTTCATATGATGCAATAAATACAGCAGCTAATTCTAGTATTTTTAGAGGAATACCACCTAAACAGAATGGTGGTATCACTATCGCTACTAATATTAAAGCTGTAAGGATTTTGGTAATCATCCCTTTTTTCACTCGTGAACACCTCCAAATCTACGGTCTCTATTACTATATTCTTCTAAACATTTCTTTAAAACTTCTGGTGTAAATTCTGGCCAACTTTCATGGACAAATATCATTTCTGCATATGCAATTTGCCATAACAAGTAATTTGATATTCTTTGTTCACCACTTGTACGAACTAGTAAATCTACAGGTGGGAAGTCTTTTGTCATTAGATATTGTTCAAAGTCTTCTTCTGTTAAATCTAGACTTCTTTTTCCTTCTACAACATCTTTTGCATACTTTTGTGCCGCTAGAGTAATTTCTCTTCGTGATCCATAATTCATAGCGATATTTAAAGACAAACCGGTATTATTTTTTGATTCTTCTTCAGCTTCTTTTAATACTTTATATGTTGCTTCAGGAAGAGCATCCAATTCTCCAATCATTCGGATTCTAAACCCACGATCTAAGAATTCTTTCATATACTTCTTAAAGAAAATTGCAGGCAATTTCATTAAATACCCTACTTCATCTTGGCTTCTTTTCCAATTTTCTGTTGAAAAGGCATATAGTGTTAAATATTTTATTCCTAATTCACTAGCAGCTATTGCAATAGTACGAACATTATCTGAACCAGCCATATGTCCTGCAGATCTAGGCATGCCTTTACTTTTTGCCCATCTACCATTACCATCCATAATAATTGCTAAATGCTTACATTCTTTCATCTTATCCATAACTCCTCAAATTATATCATAGCGATAGCTAATAATCATTTACCCATCATATACATTTAATCCATTTTGATTAAACACATAAAACTGTTTTATTGCAAAATGAACTTTTTTTTCATTTATCTCATATTCACTAAAGCAATTTAATCTTACATCATTTATTTTTAATTGATAGTAAAAACCATTTCTTACTACTTTTTTACTCATACATTCCCCAATAAAGTCTCCTGTATCTAAAACAATAGATTCAACTTTAACAAATACTTTTACTTCTTGATTTTCTAAAGTAATATCACCTATTTGTTTATCAAGCACATATAACTTGTGGTCTATAATCTTTTCATTTAATTCATTAATATTAGGAAATAAGAATGATAGTGTTTCTATGTGTTTTGGATGTTTTAATAAATCTTCAGCTTTACTATATTCTAGTAATTTACCATCTTTTAAAATACCAATCTTTTGTCCAAAAAAGAATGCTTCGTCAATATTATGTGTAACAATAACCATGGTCATCCCATTAGATTCTTGTATTTCTAATAGTTCTTGTTCCAATTCATAAGTTAATTTAATATCTAGATTACTAAAAGGTTCATCCAATAATAAAACATCAGGCTTACGAATTAATGCTCTAGCAATCCCTACTCTTTGTTTTTCTCCACTAGATAAAGAAACAGGATAACGATTCAATAAATGATCTATATGTAATTTTTTAGTAATAATACTTAATTCTTCACTTATTTTATCTTTTGAATATCCTAGTTTTTTTAAGCCAAAAATAATATTATCTTTTACTAAAGCATGTTCAAATAAACCACCATCCTGAAAAATCATTGCGATTTTTTTATCATCATTTTGATAGATAATTTCACCTGAATCATAGGATTCTAATCC
>CAVCUC010000088.1:0-6598 GCA_963605225.1 bacterium | reverse complement strand
AATACGCGTTTGTTGTAGCATAATTTCACTAATCCATACGATATAAGGATCACTTGTTCTACGCCATGGATAATCTTTTTGATTTACTTTAAACCAATAGATAATGTTTTGAATGTCAGATTGTGCAATTGTTTTCATGGAATTCATTTTACTATTTATTGTGGAAAAAGAGGAATAGAGTTAGAATGAAAAAGCATTGCAGGCGTAATTCAATGGTAGAATGTTAGCTTCCCAAGCTGAATACGCGGGTTCGATTCCCGTCGCCTGCTCCAACATTAAAATTGCCGCATAAACAAGCGGTTTTTATTTTGTATGACACCAAGTTTTTAAAATTTATTTGCACAGTTGCAGTAGGTATGAAAATTCACCCATTGCAAACTGAAATAGGCGTGTTATTTAGGTTTTCGACAACATAATAAGTAGAAAAACCTTTTTTCTTTTAATCAAGCACCAATTTACACATCATAGTTTTTCATATTTAGTCACTCCGTGTGTTCATTTTCGTTCTACAATATTAGTATTTTTATTTGTATAGGTTCATTATCAAAAAAGATTAGTTAATAAACTAATCTCAAAATAGCTCTATTGTTTTCCAACGTATTTGATAATGATATTTACAATATCCTCAATTGAATCTTTACAATCTTGATCAATCCATTCTTTAATGATGGCTATAATACCATTTACATAAAATGCTAATAAATAATTCTTTTCTTTTTCAGGAACATGAAATCTTTCTAATATTGGTAATAGAATATATTTCTTTAAGTGAATGTATTTGCTCTCAGCACTCATTCTTGTTGGATTATGGAAAGAAGCTTTAAATATTTTTTTATTCTCTTTGATAAAATTTAAATATGGCTCTAAGTATTTTCTTTCTATGAGTTTTAATTCTTCTAAAGAGGATGAGTTAATCTTTTCGATAAATTCTTTTGAATTTTCATTAAAACAATCTATAAATTTTTTGTTTATATAAGATAATGTTTCTTCAAGCAAATCATTTATAGATTCATAATGTAGATAAAAGGTTGAACGATTTACACCAGCTTTATTACATATTTCTTTTACGGTTATATACTCGATATCTTTTACCTCGAGTAAATATATCAATGCTTCATCAAAAAGAAGGGCAGTACTAAAATATTTGCTTTCATTTTTATTCATTTTAATACTGCCTCCTTTACTTATTGCTCGTTTTCAGTAATTTCGTTTGCTAATCTAATTATATCCTGTGCATATTTTGCTTTCGAGTTTTCTAATATTTTTTTATAAGAAAAATAGTTTGTGACAACTCCAACTAGTCCAAATAAGCCAATAATAATACCTAAACCCATGAATTTACCGTTTCCAATAACATTCATGGATAAACACATTCCTAAGCCTAGAATAAGACTCATGATGATTCCATTAGAATAGACAAATATATCTGCTGGAAGTTTTGCCTTTCTATCTAATTTCTTTAAAGCAATTACTTTTGATTCTTTCTTTTGTGAATATTCATTTACAATATGTTCTGCATAAATTTTATTTGTATTCATTTCAAATACCTCGCTTTCTATATTTAAATTTTAAAAAGTAGGGTATTTACTTTGAACAACACATTTAGAATAATTTGTCTATTTCAAAGTGAAAACTACTGTTTGTTGTTTTTGTTATTAGACATATAACTTACAGCTAGTACGATACCGACTAGATTTAAACCGATAGATAATCCTAATAAAACACCACTACTGAAATTATCAAAATCACTTGTCTCGTTACTACAGAAAAATATATAAGCTAGATATAACATGTTTCCTAATACAATTAAGCTAGTTCCTGTTTTTAGTTTCTTCATACAATATTTACTCCTTGTGACTATATTTTCTCTGATGAATGTTAAAAGTAATGCATTTTAAAGTAAAAAAACCACTTACTACATTTAGCAGTAAGTGGTTATGAGAAATATTTTGATTATTCAGCTCTTTCTAAAGCTTCTTTGTAATCCTTTTGATCGGTAAATACATCATACTTATAAGGATTCTTCTTCGTCTTTAGAGACTTCTTAATAATGAATCCTAAAGCGACAACATTGATTGCTAGAGATAATACTGAGATAAATCCTTGCATTGCTACAGTTCCTAGAACTGGTGTAACACCTGCTGCTGTAGCGGCTTGGATTGTTCCTTCAGCATATAATACAGGAACAGTAGAGAATACTGAACCATCTTGGAACATAGGGAATACTTGAGCAAACATACACCAAATGGCTAATGTGTTAGCTCTATTTTGAATCCAACCACCTTTATTCCATAATAAGTTTGCAAAAGTAGGGGCGAGTAATAATGCGAGTCCACAATACCAAGCATGTGTTGGTAAATTTAAGTAAGTATATTGGAAGTTCCATACATCATAAGCTAAGATATAAACCCAAGTCATATCTGGCCATAGCATATCTTTTTGATCTTTAGAAGTATAGATGCTCCACCAAGCTGTCATACAGAAGATATTGATGATACCAGCAATACCATTGAGTAGATTCCACCATCCACCATATAGCCAAACGCCTTCTGATGAATACCACCATCCACCAGACAATGATCCAGCACGGATTGCACTTTCGAAGTCACTTGCTACAGCGATTAAGATATTAATTGCTACGATTACAAATGGGAATGCTTTGAATGCATGAGACTTTCCTAATTTTCCCCATTTATATTTGATAATCATAAATCCAATACAACCTGTAGCTGCAGCATACAATTTAGCGTAATGGAACCATGAATTCATATGAATATATGTATCATTTGTTAAAGCCCATTCACTTCCTTTAGCTGCACCAACATAAATCGCAATAAAGTAAATCGTTAAGGCGAATAGAACAACTCCAAATATTCCAATTCCACCTTTTTTTGTACGAGCAATTTCGTTTGTGACAATTAAGCCAACAAATACGAGTAGCCAACCGAGCAATTGATATGCGGCATGCTCTCCATAAACCTGAAATAACATATTATAAATGCCTCCCTTAGTATTTCTAAAACAATAATAATCACATGTGAAAATAATATCAAGATAAACTTGCTAAATGTTTGACAAAGAAAATGGATATGCAATAATAATTTCTTGTGAAAAGGGGAGATTAGTATGAATACAAAGTTATCTGTTCGAAATTTATGTATTACAGCTATTTTTATGGCACTTGTTATTGCATTGAGTTCATTTGGTATTCCTGTTCCTGGTGGACACTTATATTTAAATGATATGGTGATTGTTATTGGATCATTGTTACTTGGACCATTTGAAGCATTTATGATTGGTGGTGTTGGAGCATTTTTAGGAGATTTATTTTTCTATCCTACACCAATGTTTGTTTCATTAGTTGTACATGGTTTACAAGCAATCGTCATTTCTGTTTTATCAAAAAAATTAAAAATGAAAGATAGTACAGCAGGACTTATTGCATGTGTTGTAGGCGCAATCATTATGGTTGTTGGTTATACGATTGGTAGAGCATTTATTTATGCAACACCAGAAGCCGCAATGTTAAAGCTTCCATTCCAAATATTACAAGCTACAGTTGGTGTAATTGTAGGTTGGGTTGCTGTATATCAATTGAAAATATTTAAGCATTTAATGTAATGAAAACATTTTCATAAAATATTTTGAAAAATTTTCTTGACATCATATAGAATACATATTAATCTATAAACAACTTCAATGAACAGAAGAGTAGTTGAGTGATCGTCTATAGCGAGCTAGTACAGAGTGGAAGACTAGCAGATATGAAATTCAATGAAGCGCATCTGGGAGAAGTCTTTCTGAAGTAAATAGGAAAGAACGTAGAAACGGCGTTAACGTTAGAGAGGTTAGTTTAAAAAGCTAGCAATCAGTGTGGTACCGCGATTATACAAGTCGTCTCTGAATAGAGATGGCTTTTTTGTTTATAGGAGGTTTATATGAAAGTCCGACGAAAAAATATGAATCTATATTTGAATATAAAATCAGTTAATAAATTAATAAATAAAAGAAAGAGAAAAGGGGAAAAACATTATGAACAAATTATTTAAATCAATTTTAGCAATGACAACAATTTTATCACTAGCTGCTTGTGGATCATCATCTAGTGCTTCAACAGATACAAGTTCTTCAACTGCAGATGCTTCTTCAACAGAATCTTCTGAAACACACGCTACAGGCTTAATCGGAAAAGCTGAGGTAGATTTATCTAACGCAGACGGTGTGTTAAAAGATATTCTTGATTCAGGAGAACTAGTTATTGGTACTTCTCCAGACTTTCCACCAAACGAATATATAGACGCAGAAAGTGGTGAAGTTAAAGGTAGTGAAATTGTATTAGCACAATATATTGCAAATAGCTTAGGAGTTACATTAAAAGTAGAAACAATGGACTTTAATGCAGTATTAGTTGCTGTAGATACAGGTAAAGTTGACTTAGGTATTTCTGGTTTTGGTTATAAAGCAGACAGAGCTGAAAACTACGAACTATCTAAAGGATACCAAGGAACAAGTGAAGCTTCATGCCATACATTATTAGTATTCGCTGATGAAGTAGATAACTACAATACATTAGATGACTTTGCTGGTAAGAAAATTGATGCTCAAGCTTCTTCATTACAAGAAATGTATGTAACTGATGAAATTCCTGATGCTGAATTAACACTAGTTAGTACATTAGATCAAGCAATCTTAGATATCAACGCAAAGAAAGTTGATGCTGTAGCTCTTCCTTGTACACAAGCTAATGCATATGCTGCACAATCAAATGGTACTTTAGCTAAATCAAATGTTGATTTCGACTTAACACCATATGCTGACTATGCAGGTAATGTTATCGCTGCTAAGAAAGGTGAAACATCTTTAATCGAAGTAATTAACCAAATCGTTGATGATGTAAATGATTCTGGTATCTACGCTGAATGGTATGCAACAGCTAAAGCTGAAGCTGGCATTACTGATGAAGACTAATTAATTGGGGGAATAGAAATTAGATATGGGTCCTAGTATTTGGAGTGTTTGGTGTGACTATTGGCCAATCTTTATGAAAGGTTTATTAGGAACATTAAAATATGCATTTATTGCTGTATCATTTGGTAGTTTATTTGGTGCACTTATTGCAATATTACATTTATCGAAAAACAAAATCGTAACAAGTATCGCTACTGTTTATATTACTGTAATTAGAGGTACACCATTACTTGTACAGATGTACATTATTTACTTCTTTATACCAATGGCAATTCCTGCCTTAAATTCTATTGATAAAGAAACATTTGTACTTGCAGCATTAATTATGAACTCTAGTGCATATGTATCAGAAATCTTTAGAGGTGGTATCTTATCTGTAGATAAAGGTCAAACAGAAGCTGCTAGATCTTTAGGAATGAGCAGTAAAAATTGCATGAAAAAGATTATTCTTCCTCAAGCAATTAAGATTATTCTTCCTTCATTAGCAAATGAATATATTGCCATGGTTAAGGAAACATCACTTGCTGGTACATTTATGTTATATGAATTGATGTATACAAGAACTTTACTTGCTAATAAGTTCTTAATATACCAACCATTATTTATTATCGCTATATTATATTTAATTTGTACGATGGTATTAAGTGCCCTTGTTAAACAAATGGAAAAGAGGTTAAGTGTCAGTGATTAGTCAATATGAACCACTAATTGAAACAAAAGATTTAAGAAAATCATTTGGTAAATTAGATGTATTAAAAGGTATAAGTGAAACAATCTATAAAGGTGAAGTGGTTTCTATCATTGGACCTTCTGGTGGTGGTAAATCAACATTCTTAAGATGTTTAAACCTCTTAGAAATTCCTACTGGAGGACATGTATATTTTGAAGGTGAAGAGTTAAATGCAAATAGTATTGACTTAGATGCTCATCGTCAAAAGATTGGTATGGTATTCCAACAATTCAATGTATTCCCACATCTAACCGTATTAAATAACATCACAATTACACCAATGCTTGAAAAGAAAGTATCAAAAGAAGATGCTGAGAAAGAAGCAATGGAATTATTGAAAATGGTTGGCCTAGAAGAAAAGGCGAATGAATATCCAAGAAAACTATCTGGTGGTCAAAAACAACGTTTGGCTATCGTTAGAGCGATGGCTATGCATCCAGATGTAATGTTATTTGATGAACCAACAAGTGCTCTAGACCCAGAAATGGTTAAAGGCGTTCTTGATGTTATTCAAAAACTTGCTGAATCTGGTATGACATGTGTAATTGTTACTCATGAAATGGGATTTGCGAAAAAGATTAGTGATCGTGTCTTATTTATCGATGGTGGAGTTATTGCTGAAGAAGGTACTCCAGAACAATTATTTGATCATCCACAAAACGAAAGAACAAAAGAGTTCTTAGCCCAAGTTCTCTAACAAAAGTTTGCTTTTTCAAAAACTTATGGTATTCTAAATAAGCACGTTTGCAGGAATACCCAAGTGGTTGAAGGGGCAGGCTTGGAAAGCTTGTAGGTCTGTAACAGGGCGCCAGGGTTCGAACCCCTGTTCCTGCGCCAACGTTAAAATAACCGCATATTTATGCGGTTTTTATTTTATATGACACCACAATGACACCATTT
>CAVCUC010000087.1:1510-6627 GCA_963605225.1 bacterium | reverse complement strand
AAGAAGGTAAAGCATTAGGCATTGAAGAAGGAATGCAAAAAGGTAAAGCATTAGGCATAGAAGAAGGTATTGTTGAAGGCGCAGAAAAAGCAAAAATAAATTTTGTTAAAAGTATGTTTGCTAAAGGAATATCTGTAGAAGATATTGCGGACATTGCACATATAACAGTCGATAATGTCGAAGAAATTCTTTCTGCTCAAGAATAATTAAATAAGTATTAAACAAATTGGGATAGTCTTATCATCGCTAAAGAAATAGCGCATAGGACTATCCTTTTTATTCTTTTGCGTTCAGCATTATTATCATAGGCAATAAATAATACACTAAACATGAATTTATTTTTTCCATAATAAAAGCTAGATAAATCATAATTAATTCACCTAGCTACGCTTTATGATTATCCGTTATATCCTAGTAAGCGCATTGCATTTAGTATACAAATTACAGCTACACCTACATCAGCGAATACAGCAGCCCACATATTTGCTATACCTAAAGCTCCCAATAGTAATATTGCAAGTTTTACGCCTAACGCAAAGACAATATTTTGTGTTGCGATTTTAACTGTTTTTCTAGCAATTTTAATTGTTGTAGGAATCTTCGTTAAATCATCATCCATAATGACAACATCTGCCGCCTCAATTGCTGCGTCACTTCCCATAGATCCCATTGCTATACCAACATCAGCTCTACTTAATACTGGTGCATCATTAATACCATCACCAATAAATGCTAAACGCTTCCGTTTCTTTTCTGTTCCTTCTTTTTCAAGGTCACTTAATAGTTCTTCAACTTTCGTCACTTTGTCTTGAGGAAGAAGATCTGTATAAACTTTATCTAATCCTAGTTCTTTTCCAACCGCTTCACCAACTGCTTTACGGTCACCTGTTAACATAACAACTTGACGAACATGTTCTTTCTTCATGTTAGAGATTGCTACTTTCGCTTCAGTCTTCACTTCATCCTTAATACAAATTGCGCCTAAATATTTCTCATCTAGTGCAACATAAGATACGGTTGCACTTTCATCTTGTACTGTTTCATATTGGATATGATTTACCTTCATAAGTTTTTCATTACCAACATATACTTTATGATTTTCTACAATAGCGATAATACCAGAACCTGTAACATTTTCTGTACTAGTTACTAGATTTGTATTAATTTCCTCTCCTGTTTCTTTCTTATATTCTTCGTAGATAGACTTAGCAATAGGATGAGTTGATAAACCTTCCGCAAGAGAAGCGTAACGTAATACTTCTTCTTTTGTTACATCATTCGCTGTTTTTACATCTGTCACACTAAATGTACCTTTTGTTAATGTGCCTGTTTTATCCGATACAACAGTATCTAATTCTGCCATGAGTTCTAAGTAGTTAGAGCCTTTAACTAGTACACCATTTCTACTTGCTGCACCAATTCCGCCAAAGAAAGATAGTGGAATAGAAATAACTAATGCACATGGGCAAGAAATAACTAAGAACGTACAAGCTCGATAAATCCAAGTAAATGGATCACGTGTAATAATAGAAGGAATAATCGCTAAAGCAATTGCTCCATAAACAACAACTGGAGTATACCAACGAGCAAACTTTGTAATAAAGTTTTCTGTCTTTGATTTCTTCTCAGAAGCATTTTCCACAAGTTCTAATATCTTAGAAACTGTTGAATCTTCAAATGCTTTTGTCGCCTCAACCTTTAGTAAACCTTCGCCATTAATACAACCAGAAATGATTTCATCTCCTTTGTGAACTGTTCTAGGAACAGATTCACCAGTTAAAGCAGCAGTATTGACTAAGCTTTCCCCACTTTGTACAACACCATCAACAGGAATCTTTTCTCCTGGCTTAATGACTAATATATCTCCTACTTCTACATCATCTGGATCTATTGTTTCTATTGTTCCATCATTTCTTTCAACATTAGCAAACTCTGGAACAATATCCATAAGTTGTGTAATCGATTCCCTAGATCTACCTACAGCATAGCTTTGGAATAACTCACCAACTTGATAAAAGAGCATTACGGCACATGCTTCAGAGTTTTCACCTGTCGCAAATGCACCAATTGTTGCGACAAACATTAAGAATGATTCATCAAATGCTTGTTTATTTTTAATACCAATTAATGCTTTTCTTACAACATTCCAACCACTTAAGAAATAAGGAATTAAATAAGCAATAAAACTAAGTAATCGATTTTCAAATATAACTGGGCAAATGCCAGTTTTATCTAGTATCATGAGCGCAAAGAAAATAACTAACGCTATGACAACTTGCTTTAGCTCTTTATTTTTTTTATTTTCCATTGTCTTTCTCCTATAAAAACATCATACAGAAAACTGTATGATATGTTTGTTAAAGTTCTACTGAAAAATCAGGTTCAATCTTTTTACCTGTTTCGATTGCTTCTTTTAAGATTTCATCAAAACGAGCATCATCTGCTTCTAGAGTAAATTTTTGCATCATAAAGTTAACTTTAGCATCACTAACACCATCAATTTTCTTGATAGCGTCTTCTACTTTTGCTGCACATGCTGCACAATCAATGTCACATTTGAACTTCTTTTTCATATACCTTTTCCTCTTTTCTAGCAATTGTATCGATTACTCTTCTATATGTTCTTTACCCATAGCGATAATTGTTTTGACATGTTCATCATCTAATTCGTACATCATCGCTTTACCACTTCTATGTGATCGAACAAGTTTCGATACCTTTAGGATTTTCAACTGATGAGAAATAGCAGATTGGTTCATATCTAAATCTTCACAGATTTCGGTAACACTTTTTTCACCATCAAATAAATCATATAAAATTTTTATTCTTGTTGAATCTCCAAATATCTTGAATAATTCCGCAAGATTACATAATTCATCTTCATTTAATGCTGTATGTTGTATCTTCTCCATCCAGTTCCCTCATATGCCTTTCTATTCATATGAATAGTTTATCATATGTTCATATATCGTCAATAGAATAATCGAATTTCTTTATTTTTTATTAAGGTTAGTTTATACTAACTATTCAAATGTAAGATACAATATATTTGTTACATTTTAGAAGGGGATTTATGAAACAAAAAACTACAAAATGGGGAAAATTAGAAGCACTTGCATTACTATGTTTATCCATTCTATTACTCGTTTTAATTCATATATTTAATACAGGAGATTCAAGTAAAATTGTATCTCTTAATGAAGGATGGCATTTAGTTCAAGGAGATCGTGACGTTCTAGTTCAACTACCTTGTACAATTCAGGTAGATGAAGATAATCAAATCATTTTATATAACGACAATTTAAAAGATAGTGATCAAAATAAAATCTTATCTTTTGATGACATTCAATATAATTTAGAAATTAAGATTGATGATGAAGTTGTCTATCAATATGTAGATAACTATTTTCCTAAAAACAAACAAATGAAAGGTAAGTTATGGGCCGATATTGAGTTACCTACTCATATTGAAAATAGTACATTAACAATAACTTATTCCAATATAACTGATTCTAGTATTACTATATCAGCCCCAACTATTGGCTCATTAGAAAAAGTGGCAGGTTCACATCTACAGAATTCTATCTTTTCTATTATGATGATGCTAGCAATGTTAAATCTAGGAATTATTGCCATTATCATCTATTTATATATGAAATCAAAGAATATCTATGAAAGAAGATTCTTTGATGTAGGATTGTTCTTATTTGCTTGTAGCTTATGGTGTATGACAGATTCAGGTTTATATCAAATCTATGGTTCTAACACATCCATTGGAAGTCTTATTTCCTTTTATGCATTTATGTTAATGTCTATACCAATGTTACACTTTGTACAAAACACTGTTTCCTTACAATATAAAAAAGTACCTATATTCTGGATTATCGTTTTATATGCAAATGCATTTATACAAGGTATTGTATATTTACTATTCCATATAGATTTCATTTATATGCTATCCATCACGCATATCTTACTATTTGTTGGTGTATTTCATACTTCTTACATCTTATGGAAAGAATACCAAAAAGATCATGATCGACAAATGCATATTTGTTTCTATGCATTTAGTATCTTAGGACTCAGTGGTATTGTTGCGTTAGTTTTATATTGGTTACTTGGTATATATTGGTATGATGCAATATTCCAATTTGGCATCCTCTTATACATTAGCTTGTTATTTTATGGCTTAATCCATAAAGTATCTAGTGATATTCAATTCCGTTTAGAACAAACAATATTTGAAAAGATGTCTATCATTGACCGTTTAACCGGACTAAAGAATAAAAAAGCATTCAACCAATTCATGGAAGAATTACGAATCTTATCTAACAAATATGAGGACGCCTTACTAGTTTTCATTGATCTTAAAGGTTTAAAAGAGATGAATGATATATACGGTTTAAATATTGGGGATGAAACAATCATTGCGACAAGTAGATGTATCACGAAAGCTGTCAATAACTCTAGTGATGGTGTAATCGAAAGCTATCGTATTGATGGTGATGAGTTTGCGGTAATCATATTAAATCCAAAGAAAGAAATTAATTCTTATAAAGATGCATTAGAAAAAGAAATTCACCGTTATAATAGTATTTGTACAGACAAACATAAAATGATTCGTATCAATTATGGATATAGCTATCTAAGAAATCCTGATGGAACAATCAAGACCATTAGTGATTGGAAATCTGATGCGGATACAAATTTAAATCAAAATAGAGAGGATGGTAAATCATAATGGAATATAATACGGATTTTCTTATCGCAGCCATGTTTATTTTATTGCTTGTATTATTCCATTTTTCTGCCCAGAAAAGACCGGATGATTTAAACAATAAAGTATTCTTTATATTAATCGTTTTATCTACATTAGATGTTTCATTTGAAATGATTAGTACATATTTCATCACTTATAGTACTGATGGAATGATTTCTACAACCATCTTTTACTTATTTCAAGCACTATTACCATTTGCTTTAATTTGTTATGTATGTACCCTTCACAATAATCGTTTTATATCCACAAAAGACATGTTAATGTCTGGAATACCTACGATAATATTGATTTGTATCATCTTAACAAATCCTTTTACAGGCAAACTATTTTACTTTGA
>CAVCUC010000087.1:0-1248 GCA_963605225.1 bacterium | reverse complement strand
AATATTGATAGCTCCACTGGTTTATACGATAAACCTTATTTATCTAAGAAAATGAATGAACTTATCGCAAATAAGAAATCATTCCATGTCATTACTATTTATATTAGTAGACTAGATCACATTAATAAAGTTTCAGGAATGAACAGTGGAAATGAATTACTACAAGTTGTCGCAGATACTTTACAAAATATTTGTGGTGATCAAGTGTACCACATCTCAGGTAAACGTTTCTTAATCATCGCCTTCTCTTTAAAAGAATACGAAACATTCTTAAATGACATAAAAGAAAACTTATACGCATCTATCAGTAATAATATTGGGAATATCTATTCCCCTATTGCTGTGAGTGGTATCTTAAATGCCGAAAATCTTAAAGATGATGGTTCAATTCTTAACTATGCAGAATATCTCATCTCTTTATCACAGCAAACAGAACGAATTGAAATTATACAAAGTGATAACCAAACATTAAGTAATTACTACTACAACCAAAAAGTAGAACAATATTTAGAAATCGCAATCAAAAATGATTTGTTTGAAATTAATTATCAACCTGTTTATTCATCAACAGATAAAAAATATATTTCTTTAGAAGCACTAAGTAGATTAAAGCATCCTGAACTTGGTTGGATCTCACCTGATTTATTTATTACTATCGCGGAAAAAAATCATATTATTGAACAAATTACTGATTTACAATTCCATCGTGTTTGTAGATTTGTTAAAGAACATGAAGAAATCATGCAACATATATTAAATGTAAAGCTAAACTTATCTCCTATCGATTTGTTACGACCTGATTGTAGTGAACACTTCATTGGTATTATTGATGAATATGAGTTATCTCATTCATACTTCCAATTTGAGATTACAGAAACAGTCGCAACAGAATATAACTCAGCTTTAAGTAACGCCATTGATGGATTTACAAAAGCAGGCATCAAACTATGTCTAGATGATTTTGGTTCAGGTTATGCAAACTTTAACACTGTTACTCAACTACCTTTCTCTGTAATTAAGCTAGATCGTTCATTACTATTTAATATCTGTTTAGATTCTAGAACATCTTCTTTCTATAAGAATATCGTATCTGTATTACAAGGAATGGGATACTATATTGTCTCTGAAGGTGTAGAAACAGAAGAAGAAGTAAACTTATTAAATAGCTGGGGTGTAGATATGATACAAGGCTATTATTTCTCTAAGCCTCTACCTCAAGATAAGCTATTAGAATTATTACTAAAATAA
>CAVCUC010000086.1:2838-6637 GCA_963605225.1 bacterium | reverse complement strand
ATGATGAAATATATATTGTTGGGGATTTTTTGGATTTAGGAGAATATCACGCTGTACGTAAAGCTCTTTTAAGATTAAATGAAACGGGTAAAATTCAAAAAATTATGAATGGTATTTACTATTATCCACGGTACAGCGAATTAATTGATGAATATGAAGCTCCATCAATTGGTAAAATCGCTGAAACATTAGCAAGAAAGTTTAGTTGGACTATTGCACCGTGTTCTGAAACAGCTCTAAATCAACTAGGTTTATCAACTCAAGTACCGGCAAAATGGTGCTATATTAGCGATGGACCTTACCGCGAGTTTCAAATAGGAACTTTTACAATAGAATTCAGACATAGAAATAATCGCGAGATATCTGGAATTTCCAAAAAAACAACTACCATCATCCAAGCTTTAAAAGCTATAGGAAAGAATAATGTTACTGATAAGCAATTAGATATTATAAGAAGACAACTTTCTAAAGATGAGACAATTATGGTACTAAAAGAGGCCCAACAAACTACAGTTTGGATATATGATCTAATTAAACAAACATGTAGATAAAGTGAGGTACAAATATATGTATCAGATAGTAAGACAACCAGATGAACAATTACGAATTCTATTCAGAAATACTGCTCAAAAAACGGGCATTCACGAAGCAATAATTGAAAAAGATTTTTAGGTTTGCTTAACAAGAATCATTTTTTACAGGAAATAAGAGTATTTACTAGCTTTATTATGTTGTGCGAAAACAATATTATTTTGATATTTGCTTTTGGTTAGAAGTTATAGGAGGTACTTTCTCTATTAAATCTTCTATAGTGCAGTTTAGTACATGGGCAAGACGAAATAATGTTTCTACTTGTGCTTTATTAATATCTTTTTGACGCTGCTCATATTGTTGGATAGTGCGTAATGGAACATCAGCTTCTTTTGCTAATTCTGATTGACTTAGACCTGACAAGGTTCGTAAGTTTTTTAGGTTTGTCTTTGGATTTGCTTTACGATATAGTTCATTCATCTTATCTATAAATTGACGAATATCCATTTCATGGTAAGGCGTGTATAGCAGATATATTTTTGTTATAGGTATTGCTAACTCTATGTCTGTAAAGCATAGTGAAGTTGACCATTGATAATAAGCTAGGGCCCAACCAGTCCAATATTCTGCACTACGATTATAAGCGTAGGATGCCTTTTGTGATGGTACTATCTTACCTGCTTGTTCTAAAACTGATCTAGCAAGTTCTACACCAGATAAACCAACTAACACGGAACAATCTCCATGTTCAAATCGAAAAGATAAGTCACTAGTCAAAAACAACTCCCATGCATTTTCTAATGAATAGTGCAAGTCATTAACAAAATAATTTAACATTTGTGCAAGATTTTTTTGTGCAATTGATAAATAGCTTTTATCGTAAGCGGTAATCATTTGAAGTCATCTCCTCATCGATAATTGTGGTGATATAAAGATTTCCTTTTTCTCGGTGATTACGTTCTACATCAAAGTATTGACGACGTGCTGATTGATCTCGAAACATCTTTTTCTTATACCACTCTTTAGAATCTGCAATTTCATATCCAAGAAATTCTAGGCGTTCAAATGCAATTTTGCTTTTTAGCACAAATTGTTGCCCTAACTTTCCTAAGCGCATAGCATTACATAATTGTCGATAAGAAATTGCACCGTTAATAAAATCGGAAGCAAAAGAAAAATAACTATCATCTGCACGGTAACCTATGATAATATCTGCGGATTTGTAGTTTGGCTGAAAGTTTTTGAGAAGATATTCTTTGGATTCTGTAGCTAGCGGTGTAGAAACATCGAATTCTCGATTTTCTAATAAAATAGTCAACCAATGAAGCATAGTGTAATTTGAATCATTTAAGTTCAAAATATTCAAATCGCTGCACTCGATTTTATATTGATTAGCGTAACCGTTGCCATTAATGCTAACACCCCATTCTTTTGCCATATCTTGACTTTCCGTACAATAAAAGCCGATACCATAGTCATTGTAAGACTTACCATAACCGAATTGAGGATTTTCAATGATATGATTAGAACCGTGATAAATAATTTTTTCCATACTTATACCTCTTTAATGAAAATATACTCCTAGAGGAGTATATTTTCAAGAATGATTTAGCGATGAATTTATAACATGGGGTTTCTCTTGATGAAGGAGTTAACCATGCTTTATTTATAATATGAATAAATGTATTGATGTATTTTTTATTTGAGTACACCACATTCAGTTAAAATTCTTTTGACGACTTCGTTAATTGAAAGCGATGGATTATCACGATAGTAAGAATATCCACTGTGATTTATTAGTGGTTTATGAGAGTTTATATTTTGTTGAGTTAGTTTATCTGCTCTTTTAATAGCTGATTTAACATCGTCAAGAGTGAGTTTATCAAGACAACGTTTAAAAGTTTCCTCTTGCTTGTAGTAGTCAAGATCTTCAAATTTTTCGTTAAAGCTTTGTTGAAGTTGTGAAAGATATTGTTTACGGTCACTTAATGCTCCAAAACAATCACGTTTATGAAGGATAATCCAAAGCTCGAAAGTGAAGTTACTATAACCAAGTTGATATTTGATACCTTTCTGTTTTTTAGCTTCTTTCATTTCTTTAAGGATATTCTCGAATTTATCAATATGATTTTTGTTGGTGCTTTCTATATCACAAATATGAATTGCTTCTGGTGTAACTTTGGAATTGGTTCCTTTATAAAAACTTCTAGGACTTTGTTGCACTTTTGGAACAATCGAAGCGTTATATGTACGTGATTCTATTTTATTTATTTGTTCTCTAAGCCACAGGAAATACCATTTTTCAGTTTCTCCCTCAACGGTTAGAACATATTTTTTAGTTTCTAACATATGATTATTCCTCTTTTGAAGAAATAATCTTTTTTAAGATTGGACTAAAATCAACATCTTTGATAGCTCCATATCTATTTATAAAGTAGTTACTCATGTAATCCTCACCTTTACGAATACCATCAGCTGTTTTGAAATCAGAAAGAGAATAGTGGGTGCTATGATTTGTCTTTTCGTTTCTTTCTACAAATTTAATTTCGTCTCTTCTAAATAAGGATGCATCGAGAAAGATAGGGTTATGAGTATTGAAAATTAGTTGTGCATGATTTTTGTTTATTTCATCATTATGAAAAATAGAAATGATATTCATTAGTGCCATAGGATGGATAGAAGCATCGAATTCATCCATGACTAGAGTACTACCATTTAAAAGAGCGTTAATAACTAATGGAAATTCATTGATAAAACGAATGGTTCCATATGATTCAAATACGTCGGCTGGAATTGCAATGTTATTGTTATTAAATATTGAACAAAGAACTACATCATTTCCTTCGTCACTTGCTTTGTATCCAAGAGCATTGGAATTAATACCAAACTCTTTTGCTGCTTCTGTTAAGGTTGCTTCGACATAAACAGTGTTTTCTTTTGGATTAGCAAAATTACGCATTATCTTTATCTCATCAGAGCGATAAATAATCAAAAACTTATTTTTAAACCATTCTGTTATAAGTGAAACAAAGTCATGTGCAAAGATTGTTTTAAAACCGTTTGTTAAAAAAAGTTCAGTATCTGATAGACTGCTTTGAGCAATTTCTTTTGTTTTTGATGTAACTCTATTGATACTTTTGCTTGATAAAGGTCTAATGACAGATGGAATAGCCACTTCAAGTTTATCATCACGGGAAAATACATCTTTGCCATTTACGATAAGTTTTTCTGAAATAATTTTCCGAGGGTAGTTTTTCTCTAGAAATTT
>CAVCUC010000086.1:0-2828 GCA_963605225.1 bacterium | reverse complement strand
GACTGTAAGTGATTAAAAATCCTTTTTCGACAAAAGAAATAGAAAATTCTGTTGGATTTGCATCAATATCACAATTGGGAATTAACTCTAAACTATAAGAAGCTACATTAGGAGATAAACCATAATCTGAATTTCTTATATTTCCTCTTAGAACAACTTCTTTAAATGTTTCCATTGCACCAATGATATTTGTTTTGCCAGATGCGTTAGGACCATATATTACAGCAGAACAAAGTGCTTTCTGATTTTTAGACCCGATTTTTTCGCTCAAAATACTATAGTCTAAACCTGTTTGTTTAGGCGCAGGAATCATGGAAAATGTATTTTCATTAACGAATGATTTATAATTTTTTATTTTGAATTCTAGTAGCATAATGCATTCTCCTTTCAATAGATATTTTACTACTCATAAAAGGAATTTTAAACAAATAACTATATCTAAATGCGAAAATATTGCAAAATGACTACATAAATTGCATTGTAATATGTATATATAGGATATATAAGAAACACAGAGATTGTAAAAAATGACGTGTTAGGTCATTTTAATCATGTTTTAGCGGCATGAACGCAACGGATAGATTATTTGTTATAGGATTTGTATAGATTTCACTATCTACATCATATAGTGTATGAAGTGTTTCTTTTGTGATTAATTCACTAGGTGTTCCTTCAGAGATTATCTTTCCATTTTTCATTGCATAAAGATAATCACAATAATTGGCACTTAATTCAATGTTATGTAGTACAGATAAAGTAGATATATTTAGAGATTTCACTAAATCAAGAACTTCAAATTGAAATTTGATATCCAAGTGATTTGTAGGTTCATCCAAAATCAATAAATCTGGTTCTTGTACAATTGCACGTGCTAAGATAACACGTTGTTTTTCTCCACCTGAAAGAGACAAATAACTTCTATCTCGTAATGAAGCTAATTCTGTTTTTTGTAGAGTATCTTCAAGAAGTTCATAATCATAATCATTGTAGCTTTCCATCATTTTTTTATAAGGTGATCTGCCCATTAAAACCATATCTTGCACGGAAAAATCAAAAGCCATTTCATTGAATTGCCCAACTACAGCGATATGTCTCGCTACTTCTTTTGCACTTATTTTGGTTATATCTTCGTCATTTAATAAAACAGAACCAGATTCGATAGGATTAACTCTATAGATTGCTTTAAGTAGCGTAGATTTACCACATCCATTTGGTCCAATGATGCCAACACTTTGTTTATCATTTACAGAAAGATCAACACCTTTTACGATAGGAGTTTTTCCTAAAGTGACATGAACATCTTTGACAACAAGTTCCATTTTATTTACCTCCAAATCCATAATCTTTTTTTAGTAACATATACAAGAATACAGGTGCACCAAGCGCTGCTGTGATAATACCAACCGGTAACTCTGATCCACTAACTAGCGAGCGTGATAAAAGGTCAGTGAAAACCATAAAAATTCCACCGAACAAAATTGTATAAGGTGTTAATATTTTATGATTTGCACAAAAGATAGCTCGTGCTATATGAGGGATGACAAGTCCTACAAATCCAATCATGCCACATCCTGATACAAGTATTGCTGTAATCATACTAGCAATAATCAAATAGATTCTTCGCCAAAAAGTAAGATTGATTCCAAGTGTTGTGGCAGCTTCTTCACCCATAAGCATCAAGTTTAATGTGTTACTTTGCGTCAAGAAAAATAATGCTGTCAAAGTGACAATTGTTAGAATTGAAGGAACCTTAGACCAAGTTGCTGAAGCAGTACTACCCATAATCCAAAATGTTATGTTTTGTAGTGCTTGCGCATTATTTGCAAAATAAATCATGATATTAGAAAAGGCAGAAAACATAGAGTTAATTACGGTTCCTGATAATACAAGTTTACTTCCTGTAGCGTGTCCACCAATATTAGCGAAAAATAAGACTAAAAATGACGCAAGTAATGCACCTATAAAAGCACACGCGGATACACTAGCTTGACCAATAAGAGGAATAGAACTTACACCAACCATTAATGCAAAAGTAGCTCCTAATGTAGCACCTGAAGATATGCCTAAGATATAAGGATCGGCTAAAGGATTTTCTACGGCAGCTTGCATAACGATTCCACATAACGATAATCCAATTCCTACTGAAGCCGCAATTAGTGCACGAGGGAAACGAATCATCCATACAACATTGAAATATGCGGATGAAATTTCATCATATCCAGATAGTTTTATATGAAATATACGTCCTATTAAGATTTTAACCGTTTGATTTAAAGGTATTTTTACTTGCCCAATTGATGCGGAAATCAATATACTTAGGATTAATAAAGCGATTAAAATAGGAACATATATTAACTTTTTTCTCTCATTTTGTTTTTTCACTGTTTTTATTGACACCTCCTATAAAGCGTGGTAGCATACCAAATTGTCTGGTTAGTTACAACTAACCAAGATTATAACATGCCACATGTAAAAGGAAAGAATTAATTTAGGGGTTATAAAGAGAGGAATAAATATTATATGAATTATCGTAATTTAATTACTATGGGTACATGCTTTTCATTAAGTGCTGTATTACTTGCAGGATGCGCTTCTAGTGCTTCAAATTCTACAGCAACTTCTTCTGCTGAAAGTACAGCTGCTACAGCATCAGATAGTTATTATCCAGTTAGTGTAAGTACTTATACTGTATCTTCTGATGGTGCTACTTGGACTCCTGTAACTTTTGAATATACTTCAGAACCACAAAAGGTTGTCGCAAATAACCAAGGTACAGCAAATCTATTAATTCGTTTAGGACTAGCAGATAAGTTAGTTGCTGTAGCGGC
>CAVCUC010000085.1:5732-7130 GCA_963605225.1 bacterium | reverse complement strand
AAGTAAAGATATTCCCTACTGTATATCCATAATAAGTACTTTTCGCAAAGACAAATAAATCACCAAATAAAATTGTTACACTCATTGAAGCAGATAAAATACAAGTGATTAATTTTAATTCTTTTTGATTAAAGTGTTCATTATAAATTAAATAGATTAAGAAATAAGGAATAACAAGTGTTAATACATAAGTTAATTCTTGGAATGTATTAAAGTAAAAGTTATCCGTTAAAGCAAGTCTCTCTACAAGCCCTGATGCTTGTTTTACATGTAAGAAAAAATATAGTAACAAAACTACACCATAACTACCTACTGCAATAAATGTTCTTTTCTTCTTTTGATCACGAATAATAAATGAATAAATCAGTAAAAGTGGTACAACCACAAAGCGAAGTATTGTGGATAATCTTGGTAATCCAAATTGATCTAAGAAATCATAAATCAAGTAGTCCATATCTACGATTGGTTGTATCGCTAAGAATATCATTACTAATAGGTGTAATATCTTTTCTCTTTTCTTCATGTGTTTCTCCTAAAGAACATCCATAAATTCTTTTAAAATACCATCATTATCATACTTGTATTTTGATAATTCATGTTTCATTTCTTTTAATTTATCTTTGTCTTTTAATGCATTTCTTAAGCCACTAGTTAAAGCTTCCTCACTATTTTCTACAATCCAACCGTGACACGCTTCTGTAATTTGTTCTTCACAACCACTTACTCTAGTCGTTAATACAGGTGTACCAACAATCAAACTTTCATTGATGATTGTTGCAAACCCTTCATATAAACTACTTAAAACAAATAAATCACATTCAGCTACATCACGATATGGATTCTTTTGAAAGCCTAAGAAGTGAACATGTGTTGCATTCAATGATTTCACTAATTCATGTAGCTCATCTTCGAGCTCTCCTCCACCAATTAAATACAATTCATGTTTTAAACCTTCGTTATAAACAGTAGTACTTGCTTTAATTAAACGATCAATACCTTTTTGAGGATGTAGTCTAGCCACATCAATAATATTGATTGTTTCTTTATTTGTAATATGAGTATGGGTTTCTAACAATCCTTTTTCTAAGTTGCTTGTATCCATAAGATTATGAATTGCAATACCATTTTGTACTCTAAATACTGTTTCATATGCAATTAATGCTTGATTGCTATCTGCAATATTTAAATCAATATAACGTAAAGCATCCTTTACTAGTCCCATGTGATTCTTAGAATAATTACATACACTATAATCTGTTAAGACCCAATTAATTTTTCTTTTAGAATCTCCATATGCTGTAAAAATCGTACAGAACCCTTCTTTAGCAGCTACTTCTACATCATATGTTTTACTGAGTATCTTCTTTCTTTCTCGCTTAATTTTGCCTTTGATTAGAC
>CAVCUC010000085.1:0-5722 GCA_963605225.1 bacterium | reverse complement strand
TCATCTAGTGACTCATCTACTGGTCTAAAAAAAGTAGTTCCTTCAATAATATTTATTCCCTCTGGAATTTCATCCAGTAACATTCCTTGTTTATGTAATATTAATAAATCTATTTCATATTTATCTTTTGGAAGATTTGCCATCAGGGTATTCAAAACTCTAGCAACCCCACCCATACGCATTTCATCATTCACAAAAAGAATCTTTTTCTTATCGGTCATATATTTTTAAAACTGCATCCATCTTTCTTTTTCTTAATAATTCATAAATAATTCTTTGTTTTACACTAGCACGCTTAAACATTGAATCATGCATGTAATCTGGATAAGACTGTTCAAGTCGATCCATATTTTCATTCAAATATTCTTTTCTTACTTGTTTATCGTCAAAATCTTTAATTCTTAATGTTGTTAGCGTTAAGCCATGAACAATATATAAGTGTCTAATTTCTTCTAATATTTCTTTCTCACGTCCATGACTCTGAACATAATCATAGATACCATCTAGTGCATCATAGATTTCAAATATCTTTTTATTGGCACTATGGGCAATACTACCTTTTCTTTGTCTATAGTAATAAAAAGCATGATTTACCTTTGTAACTTTTTTTGCTTTATACAAAAGAATAGGAATTAATGCTAAGTCTTCATAATATTTATGAATTGGAAAACTTGCATCACTAAATAATTCTTTCTTAAATAGCTTATTACATGCACTATTGTTGATAGCGATTAACTTAGGATATTCTTTACAACTTGTTGTATCAAATTCTCCACCAGAAGAATACTTTCTTTCACTAGAATCTTCATAAAAGTACTCCATATCACTCACAGCAATATCACTATCTGTTTTTGTTATTGCGTCTACTAAATCTTGTACAGTATCTTTATGAATGAGGTCATCCCCATCCACAAATAAATAATAATCTCCTGTACTATGTTTTATACCATAGTTTCTTGCATCGCTTAAGCCACCGTTTTCTTTATCTAAGATAACAATACGATGATCTTCTTTCTGTAATCTTTCTAATATTTTTCTAGAATCGTCACTCGAACCATCATTTACAGCTAGGATTTCAATATCTTCATAACTTTGTGATGTCAAGCTACTAATACATTCTTCTATATATGCCTGCACATTATATACAGGTACAATCACACTTACTTTATTACTCATATTTAAAAGTATATCTTATCTTTTACTCACAGGTAAAGCCATCACAACCATTTTTCCAGAACCATTTAGAAGCATAATCTATATTCATATCATTGGCCCAAGTATGATTAATACTAGTAAAAATCATTTGCATTTCCCCTGTTTTTTCATATTCTGTACTATTCACGAATACTTTATCTTTCTGTATATCAATGCTTAATCCATCAAGTTCTAAAGAAAATGGTTCTTCACTTTCTTTAACAAGTTGACCATCTTGAACAACAGCATAGTAATCTCCGCTAGGTTGATTCAAAAAATCTTTTGTCATTCCTAAATTTTGTAATGCGTTACTTTCATATTCTTGTAATGAAGTATTTTCGTAACCAGTATAATTCATGATGACAACACTAGGATATTTACTCGCTTCATCAAGTAAGCGATAGATATCAACGTTACTTGGATACATTAAAATTTCTGCTGTTTTTTCACTCGCTATTTGAACAATAGATTCATACGTTTCATTGTAATTATGATTTGTTACATAATCATTTTCTTCTATTAAATTTGCTAAGTACTTTGTGACAATTTCAGCACCCCAAGTATTATTATGAAGATAACCTCCATCCATATCGATATACCATTTTAATTCACTAGCTTTCTCGATAAAGTCTACATATTCGATATTTTTAGAATCTAAATAAGACCATATAGCATGTAATGTATTTGCACTATCTTGACCAATAATACTAGGTGTTTTAATAAAGATTAATTTAATATTTTCTTTGTCACAAATAGAAATTAATTCATCAATCTTTCTTTTAACATCTTCACTTACTTCTTTTTCTTCGGTTACTTCATAAGTTTCAAGAGGAGTAAATAAAGTTTCTGAAGGATATAAAGGAATATAACCTAAATTATTGTTATAACCTTCTGCTTTTTTTGCATTATGAAAGAATGATTTTAAATTTTTTGTATCAATATTCTTCCATTCATCATGATTCATTCTTAAATCATATTTGTAATCTGTTTTCACTTCATCAGGTACATTATTTGCTGCATCAAATCTATTTTTACCCGACATTTCATCGATGATGTTGTAATACATACCATTTGCGTAACATGTTTCTTCACTTACTTCTAAAGCCCTAAATAAATCAACTAATACAACAGAAGGATGTTGTGTTTTTAAAGCTTCTTTTAACATATAAATAGACATTGATAATGGTTGACAACTAGAACCTAAGTTATATGCATAGTAACCTGTTTCTTCATAGAATGTAGCAGGATTAAAAGCGTATTGCATATGACTAGAACCAAACCCTATTACATCAATTGTATTATTAGGAATATTCCTAAAATAATCTCCTTCTTTATTACGATTCACTCTAAAATATGGTGTAAGAATAAACCAAGAACTAACTGCAATTGTAATCACTAACAGTACTTTAACAGTACCTAATAAAATCCCTCTTACTTTCTCGTTCATATTGATACCTCTTAGAAAGTAATATAAATAAATTCATGAGCCTTATAACCAGGACCATATACCCCAAATATTATCGCAACAACGATTAATAAAACATAGAATAGCCATCTAGTTAAAATAAAACGATTACTTAAAAAATCAATCATATCTCTGTAATAGCGACAAATATCTGTAACAATAACAATCGCTAATAAGATAAATGTCCACATAATTTCATTACTAGATACAATCTCATGAAGGTAATTTGTTCCTACAGCACAAGGAGTAAACATACTATGAATAAAAGCACTCACTTCACTCATACTAGAGGATTTAAAGAAAATCCACAAAATAGAAACAATGATAAAGTTAATAACGATTCTAATTGGACTTAAAGCTTTTATATAAGGTAACTTTAATGAATGAATTAAATCTTCTATAACATTCACTAATCCATGTCCTACTCCCCATAATACAAACATTAATGTAGAACCATGCCAAATTCCTGATACTAAAAATACAATGATTACATTTAAGTATTTTCTTAGTTTTCCTTTACGATTACCACCAAGAGGAATATAAATATAATCTTTTAGCCAAGAACTCAATGAAATATGCCATCTATTCCAAAAGTCTTGAATGGATACAGCAAGATATGGTGTATGGAAATTTCTTTTCAAATGGAAACCAAGCATACGACTAGTACCTATCGCTATATTGCTATAAGAATCAAAGTCTACATAAATATAGAATGCATAGAGTACTAGAGAGAATATTTTATAAATACCTGTTAAAGAAGGATCTTCATATAGTAATGTCATTACATGATACAATTCATCTCCAATAACTAACTTTTCAAATAATCCTAAAGCAACTAATATAAATCCATTCTTTTGATCTTTATACTTAAATACAAATGGCTTCTTTAATTCTACAAAGAATTCTTTAGAACGATGAATTGGTCCTGCCATGAAACAAGGGAAAAACAATACATAACACAAAACCGTAACTAAACCTTGTGCTTTTACATTCTTTTTATAAATATCCACTAAATAACTAATAGATTTAAATGTATAAAAAGATAAACCAAGTGGCGCAATAATACTAGACGATAAATATCCACCATACTTAAAAAAGATTAAACCTACTACAGGTACGATAATCGAGAAAAATAAAACGCCTGAATTCTTTGTGCGATATACATATATGCCTAATAGCCAAGTAAATAAAGCTAAAAATATTGCATATAGAACAGAAATAAAATTCTGTACTAACAAAAATAAGAAAACTAGATTTGCTAGAAGTATAAAATACTTTCTTGTTTTCTTATTGAATATCCAAGAAAGAAAACTACTACCCAGAATCATCCCCAAATACTTAAATGATAAAACACTCATAAACTTCTCCCCCACTTTTATTTATTCACAAGTAAATCCATCACAACCATTTTTCCAGAACCATTTCGATGCATAATCAATATTGATATCATTTGTCCAAGTACGGTTTGTTGCACCGAATATGATTTGCATTTCTCCTGTTTTCTCATAGGTTGTATCTTGAATCGTTACACCATCTGTAGAAATAGTAATAGAAACACCATCTACTACAGTGCTAAATGGCTCAGTACTTTCTTGTATGAGTTCACCATCTTTAACGACAGCATAATAATTCCCGCTAGGATTATTCAAAAAATCTTTTGTCATTCCTAAGTTTTGTAATGCATTACTTTCATATTCTTGTAATGATGTATGTTTATATCCTGTATAATTCATGACTACAAAACAAGGATACTTACTAGCTTCATCTAACAATCTATAGATATCTACATTCTTTCGATTCATCAAAGAATTAGCTGTAAAGGAACTAGCATCTTTCAATAAACTTTCATATGTACTATTTGTTGTATGACTTGTAACATAATTATTTTCTTTTACTAGACTAGCAAGATATTTAGTGATAATTTCAGCACCCCAACAATTGTTATGCCAAGTGTCTCCATCCATATCAATATACCAATTTAATTCTTCTGCTTTTTCAATAAAATCTACATATTCTGCATTTTTACTTTCTAAATATGTCCACACAGCATGTAATGTATTTGTACTTTCTTGATCAATAATATATGGAGTTTTAACAAAGACTAGTTTTATTTTTTCTGAATTACATAAATTAATTAAGTCATCTAAATTCTTTTTAGCTGTCTCTGATAATTCAACTGTTTCGGTGACTTCATAAGTAATTAATGGTGCATATCGTGGATTTTCTACATCTTGGCTTACATAACCAAGAGTAGAATTATATCCTTCCGCTTGTTTAGCATTATCAAAAATTGAACCAATATCTTTTAAATTCAATGTTTTCCATGAATCATGATTCATAATTAAATCATACTTATATTGTAAGCTTACTTCTTCAGGGGCTTTATCAGCAGCGTTTAAGCGCGTCTCACCCGTCATCTCATCAATAGCCTTATAATAAGCAGTATCTGCATAACATACTTCACTTTGTTCTAAAAGAGTAAATACATCTACAAATACAACAGAAGGATGTTGGGTTTTTAACGCTTCTTCAAGCATACTAGAAGACATCGCTAAAGGTTGACAACTAGAACCTAATACATAGCTATAGAAACCTGTCTCTTGATAAAAAATAGCAGGATTAAATGCATACTGTATGTGACTAGATCCTATTGCTAAAACATCAATTGTGTTATCTGGTATATTACGGAACAAGTCACCTTCTTTATTTCGATCAGTGCGAAAATACGGTGTAATAAAAAACCATAAACCAATTGCAATACATACAATTAATATCATTTTGATTATTCCAACTATAATTTTTAATGCCGTCTTCATCCTAGTTATTTCCTCTATTATCTATATTATAAGGTATAGGACCTAAATCTTTAGCAATTTCTTTCTTTTAATACCTATTTCTACTATATTTTTACTTTTTCTAAAAATATATAGTCATAATGATTACCCTTTTATTACCTTATCAATTTAAAAATATACATATTTTTAAATTGTTGTAATTACAACATTTTTTATTCATTGAATATTTTTTAATTTCCTTATATATAAAAAGTGCTAAGTACAGCAC
>CAVCUC010000084.1:0-7131 GCA_963605225.1 bacterium | reverse complement strand
GTGCTACAACAATTATTTCAGCTCTAGCAGGATACGTAACTTATATCGTATTTACAATGTACTTTGCTAGAAGTGACTTAGGTTCTTCTGCATATAGTTCTATTTTGGGTATATCTGCTACTTCAACATATTTAACTAGTGGTACACATTACCCACTACAAACAGGTATTTTAGCGACAATCATTGTTGCTTTAATTACCTTAAATAGTTTTGGCGTAAGTAAAAATAGAGGAGAGTATGGTCTATTTTCCTTTATTAGTAAAGATACATGGTGTGTTTCTAGAACAATTGTTCTTTCATCTATTGCGGGTATATTTGTGGCATATATTTGGCCATATGCTTTAGAGGGTATAAATAATGTCTTAAACTTTGTTGCTCAAGATACAACAAACCCAATTAATCTAGTGATTTATGGTATTACAGACAGATTACTCGCTGTTTGTAATCTAAGTACAATTATTCGTTCACCATTCTGGTATGGAACGAGTGGTGGCTCATGGGTAAGTATGGCTGGTGCAAATATTACTGGAGATGTAAATATTTGGACAAATCAACTTGCTGTAGGACAATTCTCTAATATGAGTGGTCGTTTTATTACACCATATTATGTATTAAATATATTTGCTATCCCAGCAATGATGTGGGCGTTCTTTACAACACAAACAGATCGTTTAGAAAAGTCTAGAATGTTTTTCTTCTATTTCTTTGCGACATTAATTTCATTATTCTGTGGATCAATCTTACCAGTAGAAATTGTATTATTAACATTATGCCCATTACTATTCTTATTCCATGTAACTTGTACTGGACTAATGTTTGGTATATTCCAAGCAATGCATGTTTCTTTAGGATTTAATTATACAGGTCAATCAACAATGGCTGTTAATCCTGGAACATTACTAGAATTAATTCAATATTCACAAAATGCACAACTTCAGCAATCTGTAATCAAGGTTGTCATTGTGGGATTAATCTTTGGCGTTGTTTACTTCTTAATGACAAAGTTATATTTTGGTCAACTTGCATTAGATTTATTTAGAACAGGTCAAAAAGATAGAATTATTAAAGAAACAATTGCTTCAGTTGGTGGTATCGCAAACATTAAATTTGTACACTCTTCTATTAATAGATTAGTTGTCAGTTTGCATGATCCTACATTACTAGATTTATCTAAATTAAATGAACTAGGTTCTGTAAGAGTATATGAAACAAAAGCAGGTTATGCGATTTGCTTTGGTTCAGCAAGTACAATGATTCGTAAAGGTATTTCCAAGGAAATTAGAGAATATATTCGACAAGTGAAGTAGATTTGAAATAAAACGAAAAAAATAGTAGAATTATTCTTGTATATGAAAAATATGATCAAGAAAACATTAGTAGCATTAAGCACACTAGTTATGAGTTTATCTCTATCAGCGTTTGATAGTGAAAGCTTTAAACTAAGTGATTTGAAGAATTACCAACGTGAGTATTTATCTGAATCAATTGGTGCTTGTTCTACTTCTAGTACAAAAACTTATGAAGATTACAAAATGATCACTGCTACAGGATCAAAGCAATATAAATACATTCATGAAAAGATGACTGTTGATGAAACGACGGGATTATTGTTAGATGAAGATGGATTTATTGGTGTAGCAATGGGATATCAATTTGGAGATATTGGTTCAAGATATTATGTAGTATTAGATACAGGTATCGTTATTCCAGTTGTTAAAGTTGATGCGAAAGCTTCAGTAGATGCTCCTAATGGTTGTAGTCATAGTATTGATTCTAGTGTAATAGAATTCGTACTTGATACTGATATTGCATTATCTTACTTTGGCGGTAAAGATTATGTATGTAACGGAAACTTGAATAATTCCGATTTATTAAAAGGTAATATTCAAGATATCGAAGAAGTAAAAGATGAAAAGCTTGAAAATGGTGTTGTATATGAACATTCACAAGCTGATCCTGTAAAAGGAGAAGAAACTAAAGACGGAGTAAAATTCGTTGAAGGTGGTTTCTAACAATCAAGTAAACAAGAGTTAAGCGAAGTGATTCGCTTTTCTTTTTGCTTATATCATATGTGGTCAATAAAAGTTCATGATGAAAAAGAAAAATGATGAACTTTTTTAGTGAACAATTAAAGTTAAACAAAGAAATAAATGGAATTGGTCAAAATAATAGAAGAAATCATAGAAATTGAACTACTTTTAAAATCACTTGAATGCGCTTACACTATAAATAACAAAACTAAAGAGGAGAAAATATTATGGATGAATACAAACAACCAAGTGGAATACTTGATGTACGTGTAGATGACCGTATGGTTCATGGAATTGTTGCGACAAGTTGGATTCCTGCAGCTAAAGCTACTAGAGCAATGGTAGTAAACAAGAGAGCTTCTGAAAGTGATATGACAAGAAACGCTCTTAAGTTAGGTACTCCAGCTGGTGTAAACCTATCTGTTCTAGCACCAGAAAAAGCAATTGCGAATATTCAAAATGGAAACTATACAAATCAAAGAGTATTCCTTGTAGGTAGATATATTAAGGATATCTACGAATTATATAAGGGTGGAGTCAAGTTTGCTAGAGTAAATCTAGGAAATGTTACCCAAAACGTTGGTAAAACAACAGCTTTGGATAAAACTGTTCGTGTATCAGATGAGGAATTAGTTATGTTAAAAGAAATGCGCGATGCAGGCATTAAAATTACATGTCAATTCCGTACAGATGATCCACTAAAAGAGGCAGCTCTTGGCTAAAAGGAGTAATTAAAGAAAGGGGATTATATGATTACACCACTACAAGTCGTACTAATTACAGTGTTTGTATTTGCCTTTAAATTTATTGGCAAAGGTGCACAATTATTTAGTTACGCAGCAAACGTTTTAACAGGTTGGATTGTCGGTATCATTATGGGCGATGCAACAACAGGCTTAAATGTCGGAGCTACAATGACATTAATGAGCTTAGGTATTGGAGGATTTGGAGGATCAAGTGTTCCAGATTACTTCATGGGTACAGTTATTGGAACAATTTTCGCAGTAACAACAGGAAATGGTGTTGAAGCTGCACTTACAATTGGTGTTCCAGTAGCAGCATTAGGTACAGAATTAGATGTCTTAACAAAAACATTTGGTTCTTTCTTCGTACATAGAGAAATTGCAGAAAGTGATGCAGGAAACTTCGATAAGATGGGATTCTGGGTATTTGGTCACCTATGCTTAGAATCTCTTGTATATTGCTTGCCTGTATTACTTGTTATGACAGTAGGCGTTGATTTCATCACAAATCTAATTGCAAGTATGCCTGAATGGTTAAATAAGGGTATGACTACTGTTGGAGGGTTACTACCAGCTGTAGGTTTCGCAACATTACTAAAGTATATGAATCTAAAAGAATATGGTATCTATGTTGTTCTTGGATTTGTATTAGCATCTTATTTAAATCTACCAATGTTAGCAGTCGCTGCTATTACATTAGTATTTGCTGTAAATGAATATAAGGCTTTAGAGAGAGGAAGCAATGTAGCAGTTGCTCATACAGCACCAACTGCAGAAGATATTGCGAATGGTAACTACGATGAGTGAGAGAATTCTAACAAAGAAAGACTTAAGTAAAGTCTTAAATCGATATGTTTGGGCAAGACAATCACCATTTAACTATGAAACAATGCAATCTGGTGGTTGGGTTTGGGCAATTCACCCAGCTATGGCTAAAATCTATGATAATGATAAAGAAGTACTATCTGCTAAATATAGACAACACTTCCGTTTCTATAATACACATCCTTGGATGGGTAACATTATCTTAGGCGCATGTCTTGCGATTGAAGAAACAAAAGAACCTGAATGTACAGAAACAGCAATTGACTTAAGAACTGCTCTTATGGGTCCATTAGCAGGACTTGGTGACTCTATCATTTGGGTTATCCTTCCTACAGTTATGGGTGCTATTGCTGCATATATGGCACAAAGTGGAAGTATTGTTGGATGGGTTATTGCTGAAGCAGTACAACTTGTTCTTTGGTTCTTATTCTACTTTGGATTCTATGTAGCATATGAAAAAGGTGTTGAATTTATTACATCTAGATCTAGTTCTTTAGCACACTTAACTAGTGCTGCTAGTATCGTAGGTCTATCTGTTATTGGCGCATTAACAGCTTCAATCATCGATGTTAAATTTGGTGTATCTTGGACTGTTGGTGAATTAACACAAAACCTAAATGATCTAGTAGACGCAATTATTCCTCACTTTGCAAATGTAATTACTATGTTAATCATGTATTACATGTTAGACAAAAAGGGATGGACTACAGGTAAACTTGTAATTGTTTCTATCGTAGTCACAATTATTCTATCTGCATTCAACATTCTTGCTTAATACGTAAGAAACTAGGGAGTTCTTAAGGGATGGTTCTCTTTGGAACTCTTTTTGTATCTTAAAAAATAAGGTAAAATTACTCAAAGGTGATAAGATGATAGATTTAAAATACACATTAAAACAAGAAGAACTAAAAGAATATTATGAGACATCTCTTTTATATGATGCTGAAATTAATAAATTTCATTGGCGTTTAAGACTATTTGTACCTGTAGGTATTCTTTTGTTTTTAGTATTAGCCGCAAAAACAGTTCTAGTATGGTCTATTGGACTAGCATTAATTGTTATTTGGATCATTATTGCGGATAAAGTACTATTCAAAAAATATAAAAAAGTACTAATAGAAAAATATACAGATCCTAATAAGTTGAAGTTATCTGAGATGCATGTTGTGGTGTCAGATAAAGGTATATTTATTAATGGAACAGAACAGAAAGTATATGATTATGCATTATATACAAATATGATTGTGATTATTTTTCAGAATCAAACAAATATACTAGTTCCTTTACGTATATTTAAATCAAAAGATCAAACTAATGAATTTATTCAAAATATAGAAAGTATATGTCCACTCTACGCTTCAAAAGGAGAAATACATGAATCATAACCAATTTGAACATATTAATGAATTAGATGAACATGGTAAATTATTAGGCTCTGTCACTTATAAACCAAGTCGAGCAATCATAGCAGTAATGGTGGTAGGATGTGCATGTACAATTCTATTTAGAAATTTATTTGGAATATTATTTGGTGGTTTTCTTCTTATATTATCTAGCTTAGTGTTTTTCAAAGTAAAAGATCATAAAGTAATGGATGTCTATGATGACGCGTTAATTCTATATGATAATCAAGATGAAACTAGAGTACTAAGACTAACACTAGATGAAATAGTTGAGTGGAATGTGAATCGGGATGAGAATTATTTGATTACATTAAAGCTAAAAGATGGTGAACAACTAGGAGCACAAACCTTCCAAGTAAATGAAGTACACTCATTATTAAAGAAAGTATTACCTGGGAAAAGTACAGATGAAATTGTACGAAAGAAGGTATATTCCACGAAGAGTGCAGGATTTTAATTATTGAATAAGAGGAAAGATAAATGATTAAATTAGTGTGTTTTGATTTTGATGGTGTAATAGCACAAACAGAAGCTGTGCATCGTAAATGGATGACAGATTTATTAGATGAATATCATGTAACTTATACAAAAGAGAATTTATCTCATATTATGGGTGGAAATATGAATGTTCACGCAAGACTTATGGATGAATGCTTTGGGAATCAAGAAAACTATCGTGAACATCGTAGTATCATTTTGAATCCTGTACGTAAACAATATGACATAAAAGAGTTGCGTACACCATACGTAAAAGAACTCATGCAAAAGATTAAAGAGAATCATAAATATATTTGTGTATGTTCAAATTCTGTGGCAGCACGTATGGAAGTGGCTTTAACGGAATTAGAGCTAAGAGAATATGTAGATGGTATATATTGTGGTACAGATTTAGGTCATGCTAAACCAGATCCTTTTATCTATCAAAAATCAATGGAATCTTGTAACGTTTTACCAAGTGAAACCATTGTCATTGAAGATTCTACAGCAGGAATTAGAGCAGGTAAGGCAAGTGGAGCGAAAGTGTTAGCTTACAAAGATCAATTTGAAATTGCTGACCAACATGAAGCAGATGTCATCATTGATAACTTTATGGAAGCAGAAAAATATATATTCTAAAGATGAAAGAACGCTCGAAACGAGTAAGTTACGGTAAAACGTTCTTTTTTTGATATGTAAAAGGATTTTTACGGCAAAAAACATGAATGTAAAAGAGTCAAGCTTAATAACGAAAGATGAAAGAATAGATTGATTCGATTAGTATTATATTAGGAGTGATTATACTTGTAAGTGTAGCAATTTGCATGTATGAAGTATATCAAATCATTTAACTCGACGCTAACGAAAGAGGATTAAAACATCCTACATTTTGAGGATTTTTCGCTTCTTCAAGTAATAATGGTGGAGGATTAATTGCGTATCTCATTGTTAGAAGCTGATACAAAAGTAATTGCTAAAAGAAAAAAGTGATAGCATTAGCAATTACTATTCTTTCTGTTAGTGATATTGCGTGTATGGTATTTATCACAAAGTGTTTGTAAGAATCTTCGTGCATTGTTGTGAATAAATAAGTAGAATTTCCATTCTCTGTACCATTTAATCATTCGGCACTTAACAATGGCGATATAAATGGCGATATAAATGGCACTATAAATGGCACTATAAATGACACCATAAATCGGGTTCTATCTTTACTTGAAAAACAGCCATCTATCACCATAAAACAAATGGCCGAAACACTTCAAATTAGTCCTAGAACAACAAAGCAAATCATTAAGGAATTAAAAGAAAAAGAAATAATCATTAGAATTGTTTCTGATAAAACCGGTTATTGGAAAATAAAACGTAAATAGGTTAAGAGTAGAGAAAATAGCATGGTACAGTTTACAACCTGGCATAGGGCAAGCTTAATAAATTATATGGTGTTAAAACTGCAATTGTTTAAATTCTATAAAATAAGATAATCACGTTAATACTTGTATTTAGACTATGGTAGAATATATAAAAATTGAGGGAATAAACTATGGGAAACTATATTAAAAAAGTGATTTGTACATTAATAGCTATTACAACAATACTAGTATCTAGTGTTACTTATATTGATACAGTAAAAGCTGAGGGAGAACCTATTGC
>CAVCUC010000083.1:0-7300 GCA_963605225.1 bacterium | reverse complement strand
AGAAAAGGGATAAAGCTATGTGCAACAGAAAAACAAAGAAGAGAACTACTAGTTCAATTTTTCGCTCTTGATGATAATTCGGCGATAAATAATCATTATTTAATGTTGTATTTAGAAAAAGAAAATAAAGAGAAGATTGAACAAGTACAAGACGTATTTTTACAATTTTTAAAAGAGAATCATTTTGAAATTGCAAACGATAATCTAAATAAATTAATTATTCATATGATGATTATTATCCAAAGAGTAAAACACGATAAGCATATAGAAGAATATGATTACCAGTTTTTACCTTTATATAATTCTTTAAGTGAAAAATTAACATCAATTGATTTAAAGATTCCTTCTTTTGATTTATCTTCTTTACCATTAAATCGTTTGAATCGAGCTGTAATCATACATCCTATAGTAAATGAGATTATTCATGAATTTGTTACTTCTATTAATGATGAATTTAAAACAACAATCTTAAATATAGAGGACACCAAGTCTCTTGCGGCACATATTGATGATTTGCTGAATAAAGATAATAAATCTTATGTAAAAAAAGAATTTGTTTATGATCAAATGCTACAAAGATTATTAAGTGCATATCTAATGTGTGGTAAGTTATGTGAAATCATTAAAGATTTAGCTAAAGTAGAGATAGATGAAGAAAATCGATTTTATATGGCAATGCATATACAATGGCTATATCGTAAGAATTTAGTGATTAATGAAAGAATGCTACTGTATGATTCAAACATATCAGAATGCGAAATGATTAAAATTGATTTAGAAAAACATTTTGGTTCAAAAGCAACAATCGAAGCAGTAAATGTTCGATGGAATATAGAAAATAAAATTAAAGAAAACGATTATGCTATTATCTTAAGTACAAAAAGTTTATTAGACAGTTTTAACCAAATTCCATTTTTAAAAATACATTCATTTTTAACTAATGATGACTATGAATTAATTGATAAGATAGTTTATAAAAATAAGAATGTAAAAATCTTAGAAGCAAATTTTGTTGATGGATGTATGTTATATAAAAATGAATGTACTACTTTAAATCACGATATGATTGAAATTCATGGTTTCTATTTAACATATGTGATTAATGATCAAATAGAAACTTCTGTATACAAGATGGAGATATTAGGAAAGAAAGCATTTGTATTTAACTATAATCACAATACGCCATTTCTTAAATATCATCGTATGATTAATAGCTTTGGTCAGATGATTAAAGAAAATAAAATATCATGTTCATAAAATTTCTCGATTCATGGAAATAGATGGTGTTGTTCAAAATGACACCATTTTTTAATATATGATTATAAATTTACGGAGGGTGAATTACATGAATTTTAAAGAAATGGCCCCAAAGATTGTTGAATATATTGGTGGCAAAGACAATGTGAGTGCTCATACACATTGTATGACTCGTTTACGTTTTGTATTGAAGGACGATTCAAAGGTAAATGAAGAAGAACTTAAAAAAGTAGATGGTGTTAAAGGTGTTGTAAAACAAGGTGGTATGTTCCAAGTCATTATTGGCCCAAGTGTTGAACAACTATATGCAGAAGTAGCTCCTTTATTACCAGATAGTGAAACAAAAGAAGTTGTGAAAGAAAATGTAGATGGTAAAAAAGAAAGTCCAATCAATAGAGCATTTGCTTTCATTAGTGGTTGTATTACGCCAACTTTGCCTGTATTAATTGGTTCTGGTTTAATTTCTGCTATCTTAGCACTATTAACTAACTTTAGTGTTTTATCTAAAGAATCTAGCACATATATTCTATTAAATGCTTTAGCTAACGCAGCTTATTCTTATTTACCAGTAATGGTAGCTTATGCTGGTGCTAGAAGACTTAAAACAAATGAATATGTAGCAGCATTTATTATGCTAGCTTTATGTTCTGCATCTGTAACAGGAGTAGAAGGATTATCTATTTTTGGAATTAACTTAATGACAGTGAAATATACATCAAATATTGTTCCTGCATTATTAATGGTTCCTGTAATGAGTTTACTAGATAAAGTATTAGTACAATATTTACCAGATGCAGTTAAATCTATTCTAAGACCATTTATTCTATCAATTGTAATGTTCCCATTAACATTAATAGTTCTAGGACCTATTGGTACAATTGTTGGTACAGCATTAGCAAATTTCTGTGTTTGGATAACAAGCTTTGGCGGTTTATCACTAGCAATCTTATCAGCATTACATCCATTACTAGTTATGGTTGGTATGCATACAATCATTACACCACTTATTGTGAATGAAATTTCTACAGTTGGTTCTTCATTATTATTCTCTAAAGCATTAGCTGCTAATTTAGCAATTGCTGGTTCTGCTCTTGCGGTTGGTGTTAAAGCAAAGAAGAAAGAAAATAAAGAAGTTGGCTTATCTACTGGTATTACAGCTTTATTATCTGTTACTGAACCAGCTTTATATGGTGTACTTATTCGTTTAAAGAAACCACTTATTTCTGCAATTATTGCTTCAGCAATTACAGGTGTATTTATTGGTATATTTGATATTAGAGCTTATGCAACAGCATCTTGTTCGTTATTAACATTACCAATCTTCATGGGTGGTGAAATGTCTAACTTCTACTTAGCTTGTGCAGCCGCTGCAATAGCAGTAGTACTTGGATTTGTTATCACATGGATTATTGGCTTTGACGAAGACTAAAAGAATAAAAGTGGAGCAAGTCTCCACTTTTAAATAAGGAGGCTTACTTATGGAAACAAAGAGTTTAAAATCATTTCCTGATCATTTTTTATGGGGAAGTTCTACGGCAGCATTTCAATGTGAAGGGGCAGCTCATGAGGATGGGAAAGGATTATCCGTCATGGATGTACGCGAAAAAAATCCAAACATCTGTGATTATGAAGTAGCGAGTGATCATTATCATCACTTTAAAGAAGATGTTGCTTTAATGAAAGAATGTGGTCTTAAAGCATACCGTTTCTCTATTGCTTGGACTCGCATTTTCCCTAATGGTAACGGTGAAATAAATGAAAAGGGTGTAAATTTCTATAACGAATTAATTGATGAACTTGTTGCGGCAGACATTACACCAATTGTAACAATCTATCACTTTGAATATCCTCAAGGCTTAATCGAACAATATGGTGGTTGGATTGATAGAAAAAGTATTGATGATTATGTAAATTACGCAACATTTTTATTTAAGACATATGGTGACCGCGTAAAGTATTGGTTAACGATTAATGAACAAGATCATGTTGTACATATGCCTTTTAGACTTGGACTTAAAGGAAATGATCAACATACAAACGAAAAGCTTGGTTTTTTAGCAAATCATCATATGTGTGTTGCGGCATCAAAAGTATTTAAGTTATGTCATGAACTTGTAGAAGATGGGAAAATTGGACCAGCTGTATGTTTTGATATGATGTATCCAACAACGAATAAGCCTGAAGATATGCTTGCTTGGTTTGATGCAATGGAAATAAGAAATTATTATATTTTAGATATGAATATAAGAGGGGAATATAATCCTACATTAAAAAAATATCTAGAAGATCGCGATATGTTTCCTGAAGTACTCGATAGTGATTTTGAAATTATGAAAGCAAGTAAACCAGATTTTATTGGCTTTAACTATTATGCTTCTAAAAGTATTTCAGCATTTCCTACTGATGAAAATAATCATATAGGTGATTTAACGATTAAATTATTGCCTGCAGAAGAAGCTGGTATTTATAAAGTAGTAAAAAATAACAACTTAACTGCTACATTATGGGGATGGGAAATAGATGATATAGGTTTAGAATGTGTTTCAAGACTTTTATGGGATAGATATCATTTACCACTACTCATTACAGAGAATGGTTTTGGAAATAAAGAAACTGCAGATGAAAATGGTTATGTAGAAGATGATGACCGTATTGATTATTTTTACAAACATTTATTGTCTGTAAAAAAAGCAATTAATTTAGGTGTTGAGTTTATCGGCTATTGTAATTGGTCATTTATGGATATTGTATCAGGACATTCAGGTTTCTCTAAACGATATGGTTTAGTAAGAGTAAATCGTGAAGAATTTGACCTTAAAGATTTAGCTAGATCAAAAAAGAAATCATTTTATTGGTATAAAGATACAATCGCAAAGAATGGTGAAAATATAATATGATTAAAAGAATTTGTTTATATATTGTAGGCTTACTAATCTTGTGTTTAGGTGTTGTATTAAATACAAAAACAAATCTAGGTGTCGCGGCTATTAATGTTACGCCATTTGTATTATCGAAAACGACATCAATTACACTTGGTAATGCAGTATTTATCATGTATTGTGTATTCATCATATGTGAATGTATATTAAATCGAAAAATAGATATTTTAACTATTTTACAATTACCTATTTCCTTGTTATTTGGTAAATTAGTAGATTTATTTAATACATTACTGAACTTTGAAGCAAATAACTTCTTTGTTGGAATAATTATGTTACTCATAGCGATTACTTTAGTTGCTTTAGGAACGACATTAGTAATTTCTCAAAATCTTGTACCAAATGCTCCAGATGGATTTGTAAATGCAATAGGTGCAAAAATCAACAAATCATTTGGGTATGTAAAACTCAGATTTGATATTGCTTGCGTATGTATTGCTTTTATCATTTCGCTTGTTTTATCAGGAAAAATCATTGGTATAGGTATTGGAACAATCATTTCAATGTTACTAACAGGAAACATGTGCTCTTATTTTAAGAAAATTTTACATTAATTTACTCTAGAGATATTTGTTTTATTACAGATATCTCTATTTTGTTTAACAATTTTACAAAAACTTTACATAACATTAACTTTCAGATGATAGATAGAGATTGATTTTAACAATACTATTACTTTGAAGGAAGAGTAAAAGAAATATGAATGATTATGTAACGATTCTATTTGGATTAATGGGTGGCTTAGCGTTATTTCTATATGGCATGAATAGTATGAGTGATGCTTTACAAAAAACAGCTGGAGAAAAGATGAAAAAAGTTCTCGGTTTCTTAACGAAAAATGCTGTTATGGGAGCGCTAGCTGGAGCATTAGTTACAGCTGTATTACAAAGTAGTAGTGCGACAACCGTCATGGTAATTGGCTTTGTAAGTGCAGGATTAATGTCTTTACCACAAGCAATATCTGTTATCTTTGGAGCAAATATTGGTACAACAATGACAGCTCAATTAATCGCCTTTAAAATCAGTGATTATATTTATCCAATAATCTTTATTGGTTTTATGATGAGTTTTGCATGTAAGAAAGAAAAAATCAAAAATATTGGTATGGTTATATTTTCTTTTGGTGTCCTATTTGAAGGTATAGAAATTATGGGAGAAGTCATGAAACCATTAGCTAGTAGTCAAATATTTATTGATTTAATGGCTAAAGTAGTTGATATACCAATTCTAGGAGTACTCGTAGGTATGGTCATGACAGTAGTAGTGCAAAGTAGTTCTGCTACGATTGCCGTATTACAGAATTTCGCTTCACAAGCTTCTGTAGATGGTGTAACAAGTATTATTGGTTTAAGTGGCGCAATCCCAATTTTATTAGGTGATAATATCGGTACAACAATTACAGCAATACTAGCTTCAATTGGTCAATCTACTAATGCAAAAAGAACTGCTGCAGCACATAGTATATTTAATATAACAGGTAGTATATTATTCTTATTCTTTATTCCAGTATTAGTTAAATTTGTAGAGTTTATTTCACCTAAAGGTCCTGAATTACAAGTGATTTCTAGACAGATTGCGAATGCTCATACTACCTTTAATGTAGTTTGTACTTTAATTTGGTTACCTTTAATTCCATTAATGGTTAAGATTGTTACATTCTTAGTTAAAGGGAATGATAAAAATGAAGTGAAAGAATATGAACCTCAATTTATAGATCAAAATCTTATCTCACAACCAATTGTTGCAATCTGTTTAGTTGCTAAAGAAATTAATCGTTTATTTGATCATTGTCAAAATTTAATTTCTAGTTTGAAAGAATATATTGTGAACCAAGATGATTCAAATAATAAAGAAATATTTGATAAGTCTTATGAAAATGTAAAAAAACTACAAGATTCGGTAGTAAGTTATATAACTAAATTATTATCTAGTGGTAATTTAACAGAGTTACAAGCTGAACAAGTTGCTGGTTTACTATATGTTTCTAATAGTGTTGACCGTATTGCGGATAGAAGTAAAGAAATAGATGAAATCTGTAATAAATTCACAGCGAACAATAAAGGTTTATCCTTAGAAGCTAGAAGTGGTTTAAAAGAAAGCTTAGATAAAGTAGAACTTATTTATGATGATTCTGTTCAATCGATTAAAGTAGGAGATATTGATTTAGCAAATAAAGTTTATATCGATAAAAAAGCATTACGTAAAAATCAAAAACAATTAAGTAAAGCACATATTAAACGCGTAGAAAATAATACATGTTCTGCAGATATGACAACTGATTTTTCTAAGTTACTTGTTTGTATTGATCGTATAGCAGATAATTGCGTATTTATCGCCGAAGAAACTCTTGAAAATATTTGCTTAGCTAAACTAGACGATATTGATATCGAACAAGAAGAAAGTAGTACAAAAGCATAATCGTTAATTATTCTTAAAATAATACGTGAAAAGAGCGGGGAAACTTGTTCTTTTGATGATGTAGTGATTTTTAGCATAATCACCGTATTTTTAAAACATAAATTTGATTGTTTAATCGTATGATAGTATTGATTTGAAGCGTATATATATATGTTAGATTTAAAGTTGATTCAAGTAATATTTGCTTTATCAATAGATAAAAGGGAGGTGCGAATAATATGAAGAATAATCTTATAAAAAAGATATATAGTTTAGCTTTAACACTAGCAATGAGTTTAGCTATTCTACCTGTAACAACTTTAGCTGATGAATCTACATACGATATTTATGGTGGCGATTCTATTGTTGGAGAAACTGGTGATACTAACAAAATGAATGCAACATATAATAGTGAAAATGGCATGTTAACATTTAATGGCCCAACATATCAGTCAATAAACAAAGTTGTTTATCATGATACAGCTGATCAAACAACGACTCTATCTGGATTTGATCGTTTTGCGTGTATTGCTTATGTTGGTACAGCAGATAAGACAAAAATGATTGAAATTGACAATTTTTATGTAGGTGGTAGTAATACAAGTACAGATTATGCTACTGGTGATGTTAAAGAAGCTAAAATTAATGCATATAAATTAGCATTAGATAAATATCAAGGATATAAAGATTCGCAAGAACATTATATG
>CAVCUC010000082.1:0-7483 GCA_963605225.1 bacterium | reverse complement strand
GGGCAGCCATTTTCAACGCAAGACGTGTGCCACAGACACTCAGTTATAGTAATATCGTAAAAATCTTTTCCACTCTTCTGAATGCTTTTTTAAAGATCTGTTGTCCGCATTATCTTAAGGAAAATTCTACTATATATCCCATAAAATCCTGGAATCTTCTCCATTTTTGCCGTAGAATTATGCTTTTTTGTTGCGACAAAATCAAGCATATATTTTCGTATAGTTATATCTATATCTTCTTTCGACATTCCGCTTTCTAAAAATATTTGGTATAAAGCTATGCGTGGAAGAATAGTCTGCACAAGCGTTTTCATCTGATTTTCAGTTTTATTCTTAGTGCACTCGATAATCTCGTTAAGCTTCTTAGCTTGCTTAGCGAAAAAAAGTATTTCCCTTATCATTTCCAAATTCTTTAATCAAAAATAGCTTAATTTGCTTTTGCTGTTTTATCTTCATAATTGTTCACCTTTTATATAGTTAACTTTCATTTAAATGTTGTCCTATTCATACATATACATACCTCAAACAGTTCTCACTCAATCTCTGTTTAAAATAGCTAACTTTTCATATCCACTACAAACTTAATCTTTAATCATTATAACAACTTTGCTATCATCTTGTTCTATTTGCACTTGTCTATCATAAATATGAATATTTGCTGGTTGTGTAATTTCTAATACTCTTTCCTTGCTTTCTCCCACATAAAAAGCTCCTACTATCCCTAGTAAGAGCTATTAAGTCATTATTTAGTATGTTTATCGAACCAGTTTGTGATTTCTGTTAAACGACGAATTCTATGTAATGGTTTACCACTACGGCTTAATTCATGGTTTTCACCATGGAAGATGCACATTCTAGTTTCAACACCTTTATATGCTAATGCTTGCATCATTTGCATACCTTCTGGTAATGGACAACGGTAGTCTTCATCACTATGAATAAATAGTGTAGGAGTCTTTACATTGTCAGCGTATTTAAGTGGTGAATGGTTCCACATCTTTTCGACATTTTCTTCACCAAATAAGCCATCACAACCATTTTGATCTGGTCCAAAATATAAACCAATATCAGAAATAAAGGAGAAACTAATCCAGTTAGAAATACTTCTTTGGCTAGCTGCACAACAGAAACGATCTGTATGACCAATGATCCAGTTTGTCATGAAGCCACCATAGCTTCCACCTGTTTCACAAATCTTTGTTGTATCAATATTAGGATATTTCTTTAATACAGCATCAGTGAAATCCATTAGGTTCTTGAAGTCTGTTCCACCATAGTTATCACGGATATCTGCGAATTCATCATCTCTGCCATCAGAACCTTTAATATTTGTAAAGAATACAACATATCCTTTAGCAGCCCATACTTGCATTTCATGGAAGAACATATTGCTATAGATACCACGAGGTCCACCATGTACATCTAATACAGCAGGATATTTCTTTTTCTTATCAAAATCTTTTGGTAATAATACCCAACCTTTTAGGTCTAATCCTTCAGATTCATAATTGATAACATTTGGTTTAGCAACATATTTATTTTTTAATACTTCACCATTGATATCAGTAATCTTCTTAACTTCTTTACCATCTAAATCCATTTCATATACTTCTTGTAATGAATCTTCTGTACTTCTTACAAATGCAATCTTATCTTTTACTGTATCTAAGAAGAATACTGTTCCTTGTTCATCAAATAATACTGTCTTATTAAACTTATCATCATACTTCCAGATTTCTACATGATCATAGTTTGTCGCTACAGTAACAAGATTCTTACCATTTACTTGTTTAGATTTACCACCACCAAGATATGTATCACCTGCTACACCATCATTTAAACGACGTTCTGGGTCAATGATTACTGTTAACTTATCTTTTTCGATTAAGCAAATATTACCAGATTCATTGATACCATATTCTTTCATATCAGTAGCTAAGCCATATAGCTTACCATCTAAGAAGAATAAGTCACCAATAGAATGTGTATTCTTACCATATACTGTTGAGCATTTCTTTGTCTTCAAATCATATTCATATACTTTTTCATAACGAGAAGTACGTACTGCAGCAGAGTTAGCTACATAGTATACTTTGTCTTCACCTAGACAAATACTATTAACATTAACAGTAGGAGCTGTTAAACGTTTAATTGTTAATGTAGGTTCTAATTCAATAGAGAATAACGCTGTTCTATTTTTATTGATGAATCCTTGTCCATTGAACCAGTAAGGTACTTCATCAATGACTTGGTAATCAGCATCTTTCTTTTTTGCTTCACGTTTTTCAGCACGTGTTTTTTCATCATCTTTATAAGCATCTGGATCATTTGCATCGATTACACCAATTGCTACAAAAGATGTTTTACCTACTTTCTTAATAGAAGCTAGTGCAAAAGGTAATTTAACAAATGGTTTAGCTTCACCACCATTTACATCAATACGATATAAATTTGTTGTGCCTGGTTCATCTTTTTCGCTTGTTCTATTTACAACTAAATGTGTTTCATCATCCCATAAAACTACTGTTGTGTTTAATGTAGATGTAAATTGAGCAGCTTTACCATCTTTTACTAGCCATACATCACGATGGTAACCATTCTTTTCTGTGTCAGCTACACCTGTTTGGAATGCTAAATACGTTCCATCTGGTGAGTATTGAAGATTTTCAATTGCTGTGTACTTTGTTAGATCTTCAATTTGAAGTAATTCTTGTTTGCTATTTTTTGCCATATTTATTTTCCCTTCTTTTCTGTATGTGCAATAAACCAATTTGTGATTTCATTTAATCTTCTAATACGATGTTCTGGTTTTCCATTTCGACTTAGGCCATGGTTTTCCCCATGGAATATCACCATTTTTGTTTCAACATTTTGATAAGTTAAAGCTTGGAATAGTTGCATACCCTCAGGTAATGGGCAACGATAATCTTCATCACTATGAATGAATAATGTAGGTGTTTTAGCACCTTTAACATATTTTAATGGTGACGCATCCCACATATTTTTCATGTCCGTAAGAGGATTTTTTACGTTATGTTGTTCCGCATTGTACCAAAAACCAATATCTGAAATAAATATCTTTGTAACCCAGTTTGAGATACTTCTTTGTGTTGCAATAGCACAGAATCGGTCTGTATGAGTCACAATCCAATTGCTCATATAACCACCATAGCTACCACCTGTTTCACAAACTTTAGTAGGATCAATATTAGGATATTTATCTAATACAGCATCGGTAAAATCCATAATATTTTGATAATCGATATCTCCATAATGTCCATTAATATCCGCAAATGCATCATCTAGTCCATCTGATCCTCTAATATTTGTAAAGAACACGAAGAATCCACTAGAAGCCCATATTTGCATTTCGTGACTAAAGCTTTCTGCATAGATTGCTCGTGGTCCACCATGTATATCTAATACTGCAGGATACTTTTTCTTTGGATTATAGTCTTTTGGATAAAGTACCCAACCATGAAGTTTAGTATCTGTTGAAACATAATCAATTCTTTCTGGTAGTGCAATATATTTATCTTTTAAACATTCATCATTTAAATGTGTTAGTTGCTTAACTTCACTACCATCTTCATTCATTTCATACACTTCACAAAGATGACCACTATCTTCATAGATAAACGTAATTTTATTCTTACAAGCATCTAATCCTGTAATTAGCCCTGGCTTATCCCAAAGAACTGTCTTATTAAACTTCTCATCATATTTCCAAATACATACACGGTCATCATCTGTCGCTAATGTATAGAAATTTGTACCTACGCACGCATTAGCTTTACCTGAGCCATATGTTGTATCTCCTGAAGCACTATCATATAGAGAACGACATGGATCTACTATCTTTTCGAATCCGCCTTCTACAATTCTAGATATATCTCCTGTTTCATGTGCTCCATACTCTTTCATATCAGATACTTGAGCAAACACTTCATGGTTTCTTACAAACAAATTATTGATTGCTCGATCTTTCTTGTTATAAAGTGTCTTCTTTTTCTTTGTGTCTGTATCATATGCATAAACAAGAGATACACGTGCATATTTTTCTTTCCAAGTTAAAGATAAGTAATAAATCGTATTGTTATCACATGCATATTCACTTACATCTTCACAAGGTGATGTAATTCTTTTCACTTTATTTCCATCAATAAGAAATAATGCTTTTCTTTCTTTATTCGTAAATCCTTGACCATTACGCCAATAAGGAATTTCATCAATCACTTGATAATCTTTATCTTTTTCTTTAGCATCTTGTTTTTCTTTTCTAGTCTTTTCATCATCAAGATAAGCATCAGGATCACATGCATTAATCATGCCCTCAGCCACGTATTTACCATTAGGTAAAGGCGTAAATGATAATAGAGGGAAAGATACATGTAAGAGTGGTTCAGCTTCTCCACCAGTCACATCTAATTTATAAATATCACTTGTGCCTACTTCACTATCTTCATTTTTTCTTGCGACTAATAACTCATTTTCATTTAACCAACATAACACACTTGCATTAAGAGAATATGTTAATTGTTTTGTTACACCATTAGTAATGCAATATACAGCATGCTTATAACCATTTTTCTTTTGATCAGGTGTTGTCACTGTAAAAGCGATTTTACTACCACTTGGGTTATAAGAAGCGTTATATGGAAATTTAAAATTCCATAAATCATCAGCTGTTATTGGAAGTTTATTTTTTGCCATGTTTTTCTCCTGTATATTTATCAAACCAATTCGTTATTTCTTGTAATCTTCTTAAACGATGTAATGGTTTACCACCACGACTTAGTTCATGATTTTCCCCATGGAATATACACATTCTAGTATCTACATTTTGATACGCTAAAGCTTGTAGCATTTGCATTCCTTCAGGTAATGGACATCTTCTATCTTCATCACTATGAATGAATAATGTTGGTGTTTTTGCTCCTTCAATATATTTGAGTGGTGAACTATTCCACATTCTATCAAAACCATCAAATAGGCTTTCATCTACATCTAAGCCACACTCTCCTGGATCAAACCACAATCCAATATCAGCCATAAATGTTAAACTAATCCAGTTTGCAATACTTCTTTGACTTGCTGCACAACAGAATCGATCTGTATGACCAACAATCCAATTTGTCATGAATCCACCATAGCTACCACCTGTAACACACAACTTATCTTTGTCTATTGCAGGATATTTCTCTAAGACAATATCTGTAAAATCCATAAGATTTTCATAATCTACTGTTCCATATTTACCACGTATATCCGCGTAATCATCATCTCTACCATCTGAACCACAAATATTCGTAAAGAATACAAAGTATCCTTTTGAAGCCCATACTTGCATCTCATGGAAGAATGCCTCGGTATACATTGCTCGTGGTCCACCATGGATATCTAATACAGCAGGATATTTCTTCTTTGCATCATAATCTTTTGGATATAGTACCCAACCTTTTTGTTCTACACCAGTAGAAACATATTCAACTGTATGAGGTAAAGCAACATATTTATCTTTCACTGCATCATGATTTAAATTTGTAATACATTGAACATTTTCACCTGTTAAATCCATTTCATAGACTTCACTAGGAGCACTTGCATCACTATAGGCAAATGCTATCTTATTTTTACTAGCATCTAAGAAGAAACATACACCTGGCTCATCAAATAAAACTGTTTCATTGAAGTCTTTGTCATAGCTCCATATCTCAACACGGTCTTCGTCAGATACTGTTGTATAGATTGTATTATTGATGATTTCTTGTGATTTACCACCTTGTAACATACAATCACTACCACCACTAGCTCCAAGTCTTCTATGAGGATCTTTAACAAACTTCATCTTATTCTTTGTAATCTTCACAAAATCTGGCGTTTGGTTTAACCCATATGTTTTTAAATCAGCGGCCATGCCATATAATTCATCATCTAAGAAGAAGATATTACGAATCATCATATCTTTCTTGTTATAGAAGCTAACTTTTTTATTTGTATCTAAGTGATAAATAGAAATATCATTCATCCTGCTTTCTTTAGATACATGTGTTTCACTCAAGTAATAAATATCATGTTTATAAATGATAAAAGATTGTACATTTTCAAATGCTTCTGTAATTCTTTTTACTTGTTTATCACGAATTACAAATAACGCTGTTCTATTTTTATTAGTAAAGTTTTGTCCATTATGCCAATAAGGCACTTCATCAATTACGGTATAATCTTTTTCTTTCTCTTTAGCCTCAAGCTTTTCTTTTCTAGTTTGTTCATCATCAAGGTAAGCATCAGGATCACATGCATCTATCTTGCCTGTTGCGACAAATGTATGTTCATCTACCACTTTCATCATTGCTAAAGTAAATGGAAGTGTCATGAGTGGCATAGCTTCTCCACCATCAAGAGATAAAACAAATAGTTCTGTTTGATTTACTTCTTTTTTTGTATTGCGTCTTAAAATTAGGTGCTTGTTGTCTAACCAACAAACAATTGAGGCATCAATACTATAAGTTACTTGTTTCGCTTTACCATTTTCACTAATCCAAATATTTCTTTCATAGTCATTTTCTTTACTTCTTGCTGTAGAAACTTGGAAAGCTAAATATTTCCCATCTGGTGAATATAATAGATTTTCAGGAAACTTATATGTTAATAAATCTTCTATTTCAATTGGTTTTAATTTTTGTTTAGCCATTTCTTCGTTTAGACTCCTTTACTTTAAATGCTAGTGCCATCGTCTTACCATCAGTAATATCCCCATTCATAATGTCATCTATAATTTCATCTAATGGTTTTAATATCACATCTAAATGTTCATCATCATCTAAATGTTGTCCATGGTATTCATTTGCCTTTGCATAATATAAATGTACTTTCTCTTGGCCATATGCTCCAGTTGGCACAAACTCCCCAAAATCGATATAGTCTTTGCCATCATATCCCGTTTCTTCAACCACTTCTCTTTTGATTGCCTCAAAAGGATTTTCACCAAGTTCTAATTTTCCGGCTGGAAACTCTACTAGCTCTTTTTCTTGAGCATAACGCCATTGTGAAACAAGAAAAAAATTGCCATCCGCATTTTCTAAAGCTATCGCTACACCACCTGGATGTTCTACTACTTCTCTTTGAACAATCCTACCATCTGGTAATTTAGCGTCATCTAATCGAACACGAATGACTCTTCCTTTGTATTGATATTCTTTTTTAAGTGTCTCTTCTTTTTGACTCATATTTTATTACGACCCTATGTCCACTATTCTATCGCATAAACAAATAAAATGTACATTGTTTCAGAAAATATTAATTATTTTTTTCTGAAGTGAAAAAAGTTTCATAAATAATAAAAAATAGCTCTCTGGTATTTGAATAAACCAGTTAGAGCTATTTGTGATTAATTACTGTCTTGTTTTCTTTGAAATAACTATTCTTGGATGGAAAGAATTTCTTTGACTCGTTCAATTGAAATATTGGCAATCTTTGAAAT
>CAVCUC010000081.1:0-7564 GCA_963605225.1 bacterium | reverse complement strand
TGATAAATACAACATAAATGTACGAATATTATATTCATTACCAGTGATTTCAAAATATCCTGTCTGCTTATTCTTTTCAATACGAACAAAGAATTGATCTAATACTGGTTTAAATTGTTGTAGTTTATGCCAAAGTGAATTCTTACTTAGATATAATTCTTCTGCCATTTGTTCCATGGAAGTAAAAAGATGGCCCGAAAGAATCATCCGACACAATTCTAGTGTTTCAGAGTCTTTTAAGCCAATCTTCTTCGTTCCAGTACGATATTCCATTTCTAATTTATTCAGTTTAGAAATGAATACATTTTGATTATCGATAACTAATAAATATCCTTTACTTTGAACAGACTCTACATGCGCACCAAAAGAAATAGCTAACTCACTAACTTTAGCCATCTCATTTTTAATTGTTCGAATAGAGACTCCTGTTTCTTTAGCAAGATCACTTGAGCGAACATAAGTTTTATTATTCGAAAGAATATATAAAAGATATTCTGTCCGTCTCGACTTTAACATAGTTTAGAAAAAATCTTCTTCCGTATTTTCTTCACTAGTATCTAGTTCAACTAGTTTTAGAGCATCTCTACTATTTGCGATAGTTGTTTCTAGAGATTCTTTTGTAAAATCACCACAGCTACTCATCGCTACTAGTTCTAGTACTAATGCTAGATTTACGCCAGATACTAAAAATGTATTTGGTCTAGTTAAACGTGTATACATCATATTGCTAACACTACCACCAAACATATCTGCTAACATAATGACTTGATCTTCATCACTTACACTAGCAAAGAATTTATCAAATTCTTCTGTAATGTTAGTATCATCAACATAAGCATCATAAACACTTACATTTTCGCTATGTCCTAATAAGATATCTAGTGACATCTTCATTCCACTTGCCATTTTTCCATGTGATGCGAGTAAAAACTTAACCATTTACTTTTCCTCTTCTTTCTTCTTTTTATCTTCATCTAATGCATATCTTTGGATGAGATTATTAATTTTCTTTTCTAGTTCTGATATTTTCATAAACAAATAGAATACAAAACATAGTAACAAGAAAATAAATGTTATATATAAAGCATTTAATGCTGAATAAATACCTAATGTATAGCTTAACTTATTGGCAAGTTCTGGTGAAACAGCCATAACGACAAGAAGTAAGGAAAAAATAATCCATAAACAAGCCATATCACTAGATAACTTATCTTTACGAATAACAGATAGTAAACTGATAAAAAATATTAATGTTCCTACAATCAATAAGATTTGAATTCTCGTTGTCATTGTCTTACCTCATGAAATAAATAAGATAGAAATAATCATATTTAGCATATATTTAAATGAAGAAAATAATCCACTATATATACTTTTACCAGCAACTCTATCTTCCATTGTCACTTGCACTTCTTTAATTTTAGCCCCATGATTCATTTGATAAACAAGTGTATCTGGCTCTGGCTTACGATTCATATGATAAGCATAATCTTCTATCATTTTACGGTTTAACATTCTAAATCCTGATGTAGGATCTTTGATTAATTTTCCTGTTTTCAAGAAAATACAGAAAGATATTAATCTTGAACCAATCATTCTTAAAGAATAATTTCTTTTCTCTGTAACAAATCTAGAACCAATCGCAATATCATATCCTTCTTCTATTGCGGACACTAAATCTTTAATATATTTTGCTTGATGTTGACCATCTCCATCAAATTGTACAGCACAATCATATCCATTTTCATAAGCGTACTTATAACCCGTTTGTACAGCACCACTTAACCCTAAATTTACTGGTAAATTAATCACTGGGATATGATTTGTTTCAAATACTTCTTTTGAATTGTCTGTTGAACAATCATTTACAAATATAAAATCATAATCTGTATTTTTCTTAATATCTTCATATACTCTTAAGATATTATCTTCTTCGTTATATGATGGTATAACTAAACATACTTTCATTTCTTTCTCCATAAACCTTATAAAGCATATCACAAAACTTGTTGTAGTGCTTGCGCGGCTTCATCATTTGTTGCGTGATAATCAATGACTGACCGTTCTACAACAAACGCTTTCTTCATCATTTCTTTTATCTCATTACGATTATCACTACATACAAGCGCTCCGCTTGCCTTAGCTATTCTAAAACTAGGACTCTTTGTCGTAGCAATCGTTAAAGTGTTTTTTTCTAACAGTGAATATTCAAGTATCTTAGAAGGAAGATATGGTTGAATTTCATTTTCATCCATAATCGTATCAAAGATAAGTAGAATATCCGATTTGTTCATTTCTTCTATCGCATCCTTATATGGAATTTGATCATGAATACTAAAATAAGCATCTAGTCCTAGTTCATGAATTAATTTTTTATCACTTTTTCTAAATTCCCCATATTGTTTAACAATAAAGGAATGATAACCTTCTTTTACTAAATCATTTACAGCATAGATAAATTCTGTAGCATCTCTCAAGCCATATACCCTACCAAAATGCGCAAATGTAAATACTTCGTTTTTCGTTGTTTTTTCTAATTTTGTAATATCATTCCATTCAGGAATATAGTTCAAAGGGAAAATGATAGATTTTTGAAGTAATTCTTCACGAGTAAATTTCGTTTCTGTTTTTAGATATTGCTCAATCATATAATCTCTTTGTTCTTCACAAATAAAGATAAAATAATCCGCATGATTAAAAGCTAATAGTTCATCTTTGTCATCGACATAATATTTACAATATAAGTTAAACGCTATTTTTTCAGGTAATGAATATTCACGATATGTTCTTTCATCATTTTTATATGGTGAGTGATTGATAGGATCTGTAAAACTAGCAATCCAAGTTACTTCAGGATGTTTCTCTTTAATCGCATAACCAGCATGAATCGTATATGCAGGAAAAGAAGAAGTAAAAACATAATTATATTTAGAAGCGTCAAAGTGATTTATCGCTTTTTCTACATATAGATTTTTATGTCTCAATGCTTTAAATAAATTGATGTTAGCAATTGAAAATAAGGCATCATTATATTTACCTTCTAAAGTTACATTCATATTTTTATATTTAGGATCCTTTTCTAATTTTTGTACTAAACTTTGATCCACTGTATGATTCATCGCATAAATATCACAAGGCATATTTAATCCTCTTAAATATTTATAAGAAAGTAATGACATAGGCATATTAGTTGGTACAAATACACCTGTAATAGCGTAACATCGATTCATAAAAACCTCACAATCCTGTCTATTATAACACTCTTCTAGTTTGACCCCATCACAAACAAAAACATGTTAGAATAATAAACATGGCAAAAAGAAAAAATCAAAACTTAAATATACATTTTATATTAACATGTTTACTTGTTGGTTCACTTGGTTGTTCCTACTTAATCTATCACCAAAAAAGTACTAAATCAGATGTTGTAATATCTCCATCTAGTACCCCAACGATTAGTTCTTCAACTACCCCTATTACTACTAGTAATGCGTTATCTATTCCTTATAGTAAACAAAGTGTAATAGATACTCTTACTATTGATAACGAAACAGGTTTTACTAGTGGTTGGAGTATGCAAGCAACTGACGCAAATATCACTAATGAACAAGACTATATACATTCATCTATTCAAGTAGTCAATAGTGGTTCTAGTTTAGATGCTGCACAATATTATCGTGTTGGTATTCCTCTAGAACAAAATTGTACATATACGATTACTTTTAACGCTTCTTCTTCAATTGATCGTTCGATTCAACTTGTTTTATCAAATGAAGATACAGGTGAAGTTTATGCTAGTCAAGACTACAACTTAACTAGCTCTGAAAATATGTATTCTCTTGTGTTTAAATATGAAAACACAAAGATTTGGAATGCAAAAATATCCTTCTTAATTGGTAAAACAAATAACTTAGATAGTAGTACAGAACATAGTATTAACTTATCCAATATTCGTATTGTAGCAGATTACGCTGCTACTGCTGTAAGAGTCAATCAAGTAGGATATTTAAAAGACTACGAAAAAAGATGTACCTTCATCTATGATGCTGGAGATTTCTTTGATGTCGTAAACGCTGAAACAAATACGATTGTTTATACAGGTGCAATAGTCAATAAGAATCAATATGAAAAATCCGGTGAATTAAATAGCTATGGTGATTTTAGTACATTTGTTGAACCTGGAACTTATTTTATTCGTAGTCAAATTGGTATTATCTCTGATTCATTTACGATTATTGATCAATCATCTGATGAATTTAAAAATAGTTTACTTAGAATGTTATCACTACAAAGATGTGGAACAGAGCTAGATTCCTCTTGGGCTAGTGAACTAAGTCATACAATTTGTCACACCAGTGAAGCTACAGTTTATGGTACAGAAACAAAAATGGATGTATCTGGTGGATGGCATGATGCTGGAGATTATGGTCGTTACGTTAAAACAGGCACAAAAGCAGTATCTGACTTACTATTATCTTATTTATACAATCAAAACTATTATAATGATGCAACAAATACGATTGATTCTAACAACAATCAAAATGATTTATTAGATGAAGCTAGATATGAATTAGAATGGCTACTTAAAATGCAAGATACAAGTGGTGGCGTCTTCAATACAGTGATTACACCAAATATGAGTAATATTGTATCTCCTGAAGAAGATACACAAGACTTATATGTTTTATTTGTTGAAACAAGTAGTACAGCAGACTTTGCTGGAACAATGGCATTATCTTATATCACATTCAAAGATATCGATGAAGACTTCGCTAATACTTGCTTAGAAGCCGCGAAGAAAGCTGATGAATATCTATCAAAAACTGAACAAGAAGAACATGATAATCCTAGTGAATTTAATGGTGGTAATTATCGTGATGATAGTGATCAAGAAGGAAGATTCTATACTAAGATGGCCCTTTATGTCGCTACTCATGACACTTCATATTTAAATGATGCTAAAGCGCTATATGAGGCAAATAATGATGTAAGTAATGGTGTTACATGGAAAAAGAATGGTGGCTTTGGAAGATATCTTTTCTTAGCAAATGAACAAAGTAAAATTGATGATCCTGACTTCTATGAAACAATGTTAACTTCACTTAAAAATGAAGCTGATTCTATTGTCGGTATGGCAAATGGAAATGGTTATAATATTTCAATCTATGAATTTCCATGGGGAAGTAATTCAGATTTAATCAATAACGGTATTATCTTATCTATGGCATATGACTTTACTGGTAATACTGAATATGCACAACTTAGCTATGAACAAATTAGTTATATTTTAGGAAAGAACCCTTTAAATATGTGCTTTGTGACAGGATTTGGTATAAATAGTCCACAAAACATTCATAGTCGTTTATCTAAAGCTAAAAATGCATTAATGATTGGTGCCTTAGTTGGTGGCCCAGATAGTTATCGTGAAGATATTGTTTCTGTAACAGTAGATGCGAGTGTACCTGATGCTAAAGTATATGTAGATGATTATGAATGCTATACTACTAATGAAATAACAATTTATTGGAATAGTGCTCTAATTCATCTATTATCTAGATTAGAGAAATAGCGAGGTTTTTATGGAACAAAATACATTATTTAATGATGATACACCAAAAACAAATGCTCCTTTAGCAGATAGAATGCGTCCTGAAAATCTTGATGAATACGTTGGGCAACAACACTTAATTGGTAAAGATAAAATCTTAAGAAGAATGATTGATCGTGATGAAGTTCAATCGATGATATTTTGGGGACCTCCTGGTGTAGGTAAAACTACCCTTGCACAAATTATAGCTAAATGTACAAAAGCTCGTTTCATTAACTTTTCTGCAGTTACTTCTGGTATAAAAGAAATCAAAGAAGTCATGAATAAAGCTGAAGAAAATCGTTCTAAAGGCACAAAAACAATTGTCTTCGTGGATGAAATTCATCGTTTTAATAAAGCACAACAAGATGCCTTCTTACCTTATGTAGAAAGAGGATCAATTACTTTAATTGGGGCTACAACAGAAAATCCATCCTTTGAGATTAACTCTGCCCTTTTATCACGTTGTAAAGTATTTGTTTTAAATGGATTAGAACAACAAGATTTAGTTCACTTATTAAAAAATGCGATAACTAGTCCTAAAGGTCTAGGTGATTGGAATATTACCATTGAGGATGACTTAATTGAACTTATTGCTAGATACGCTAATGGTGATGCAAGAACTGCTTTAAATACACTAGAAATGGCTGTATTAAATGGTGATGGTGAAGGAATTAATAGCACTGTTACAAAAGAAACAATAGAGCAAGTATTAAATCATAAATCATTACTCTATGATAAAAATGGTGAAGAACATTACAATTTAATATCTGCACTACATAAATCTATGCGTAACTCTGATGCGGATGCGGCTATCTATTGGTTAGCTAGAATGCTTGAAGCTGGTGAAGACCCATTATATATTGCAAGAAGAATTGTAAGATTTGCCTCAGAAGATATAGGAATGGCTGATTCTAGAGCCTTAGAAATTGCTATAGCAGCTTATCAAGCTTGTACTTTTTTAGGTATGCCAGAATGCAATGTACATTTAACTCATGCGGTTGTGTTCTGTTCATTAGCACCTAAATCTAATGCACTTGAAGTAGCTTATTTTGCTGCAAGAGATGACGCCGTTAAAATGTTAGATGAACCAGTACCTTTACAAATTAGAAATGCTCCTACTTCTTTAATGAAAGATTTAGGATATGGTGAAGGATATATTTATGCACATGATACAAAAGAAAAAGTATCTGCCATGCAATGTTTACCTGATTCATTAAAAGATAAGCACTACTATAATCCTACCGAACAAGGGGTAGAAAAACGCGTTAAAGAAAGAAAAAACGCTATTGAATCATGGAAGAAACAACAGCGTTTAAAAGAATCACAAAATAAGAATTAGAATACAACGACTAGTAACATTTTAAATTGTTCATAGCCATATACAGCGTGTGGATGTTTAGCCGGCATAATGATAGATTCACCTTCATGAAGTAAATATTCTACTCCATCAATCGTAATCTTACCAACACCATCTAAGCATGTAACAAATGCATCTCCACCACTTTCGTGTGTACTAATCTCTTCATCTTTATCAAAAGCAAATAATGTAATACTTACATTTTCATTTTGGGCAAGAGTCTTACTAACTACTTGTCCTTTTTGATAAGCAACTTCTTCTTTTAATGTTAAAACTTTTGATTTATCGATATTTTTTATAAACATACTTCTTTCCTCCTTACGTATTATAAATAAATATGTATTTTAATAGTATTAATGTGCTCTAAAATTAATTCTTAACTCTAGAAGAAATAATCTTTTTTACTTTCGCTACAGAAATATTAGTAACAGAAGCGATATCAGCTATATCCATTCCCTTTTTATATAAAGCATAGACAACTTTGGCTCTTTCTATCGCTCTACCTTGTGATAAGCCTTTGGAAAGCCCTTGTTGAATACCTTCTTGTTTTGCAACTTCAACTTTTTCATCAATTACTGATTGTAGTGTCATATACTTTCTCACTTCCTCTCTACTAT
>CAVCUC010000080.1:0-7719 GCA_963605225.1 bacterium | reverse complement strand
AAGGCAGATATCATCTGTATTAGTGCTAAAACAGGCGAAGGTATGGATGAGTTAGTAAATTGGATGAAGAATGAAATTGCGAATATTCAAAAATAAACTGAAGCTGTTACGAATAACGTGACAGCTTTTTTAAAATGGATAATGTTGGCACGAAAAATGTCTTTTTGGTTTTCTGTAGTTAAATTTACACAAAAGGATAGGAAAAACTAACCTTTTGTGTAAATTGTTCTACAAATGTACAAAAAAATACGAGTGTAGAATTCACACGCCCGTATCTTTTCTCTTTATAGTTCTTTTTGCTGAATGCCTTTTAAGACAGTCTTTCTTTGTTTAGGATTAATCTTTTTCTGAATCACATTTAGTACAACGATAACTAGGTTTGCTAAAGCAAAATAGATAATTGCAGTAGCGATAAGAGGGAAGAATGCTTCATATGTTCTACTTCTAACGATATCAGATACTTTAGTTAAATCATTGATGGCAATATAACCAACAATAGATGTTGATTTTACTAGAGATACAAATTCACCTTTATATAAATCGAATATTCTTAGTACAGCTTGAGGAATGACAATCTTTCTATATGTTGCCATTGTATTAAATCCTAAAGACTCTGCTGCTTCAATTTGACCATGATCTACAGAATCTAAACCTGTTTTAAATATTCCAGATAGTGAAGCACCAGTTTGTAAACCAAATGCAATGATTGCAACAACGATAGAAGAAATATCCACTTTCTTAAAGGCAATATAATATAGAATCATTAACCAAACTAGAATAGGTATACCAGTAGCTAGTTTGACATAGAGGTTTGCTATTTTATTTGCTAGCTTCTTTTTTGATAAAAACATTGCACATAGTAATGCACCAACAATTGTTGCAAGTGCAAAGGAAAATACAGAAATTAAGAATGTAATTTCAATGCCATGAACAAACAGTTTCCAACGATTTTCAGTAATAAAAGTAGATTTGAAGCTATCTTTTAGATCATTGAAATAGCTAGATGTAGCACCTTCTTTTTTGCTTAAAGCAACAATCTTTACTTCATAGTAAATATCACTGAAACAAACTTCTTTGGCTCTCTCTTCTGTTGGTGTAACGTTAATTGCTACATCAGATTTACCACTAATTACAGAAACAATCGTAGAAGAGAAAGACATTTGACTAAATTCAATTCGCATGCCTAACATGTACGCAACTCTTGAGATAACTTCAATATCAAATCCTGCAGGTTTCTCATTTAAAATAAATGTAAATGGTTCACTTGCACAATCTGTTGCGACTTTTAATACGGGAGCGCTAGTATCTGTAATAACTGGTACATCATCCATTGTGTAATTTGCCTCATATACCCATTTTTGTTCCATGGAATCTAGTGTTCCATTTGCTTTTAATGTTTGGATACATGAACTGATTTTTTGTTGTAATTCTGTATTTTCTTTATTTAAGGCAAAAGCATTACCCATTGTGTATAGAGGTTCATCACAATATTCATATTCATTGTGGTTATTCTTAGAATAAATAATTCCTTGTGCTGTAGAACAAATTGCATAATCTGCTTTATTACTAGCTAAAGCAAATAATTTATCTGCATTTGAAGCATATGTTAGTAGTGTTGCGTTAGGGTAAAGATTTGGAATTTCTAATTCATCTATACCACCAAGTAGAATACTTAATCTAGCATGTGATAAGCGTTCATCTCTTTCTTCGGTAGTAATATGATATGAATATTCAGCACTTGATTCTGAAGAAGAATTATTTGTACAACCTATAACAAATATAAATAATGTAAGAATAATGAATAAAATACGGCATCTTTTCATGTCTATTATTTTACATGAAATGGAAAGATTACGAAAAAAATATTGCATGTGGTATTGTTTTGGTACTTTTTTAAATCCAGAGTAAAGCATATATAGATGTTCATTTTGATATCATTATTAAGTCGGCTACCTATGACCTCTGGAAAGGAGGTGAGTGAGTTGGAGTATATTATCGCTTTTCTGTGTTCTATTGTAGCAGGTGTTGTTTCGTACTATATCTGCAAATGGCTGGATAGAACCGAAAAGAAAAAATAGTCGATCAGCCTAGGTATTGAAAAAGGGAACTGTTCCAGCAGTTCCCTTTTTGAGTGTGTTGGCTTATCGCTTTTCTAGCCATCCACAATATAGCAAATTATTGAGATTGAATCAATTATTCTTTTATTTCATTTACCTGTTGCTATTTCAAATTTTCTTTGAATTCTTCAAAAGTATCTGTTTTTAACATTTCTAATGTTCTTTGAGAAGAATTAAATGTTTCAACAATTAAATCAAAAGCTCCTTTAAAATATTGCATATCGTTTTCAGTTATACCAATCATTAATACAAAGTGAACGGACTTATTTTTCCATTTGATAGGATTATCGTTGTGAACAACACATATAAATGATTTTATAGCATTTTGAGTCATACTATGAGGTATTGCTAAACAATCTGTAAAAGCAGTAGAAGAGAATGATTCTCTTTGTAAGACATCTTTTAGAAAACTATCATCAATATAACCGTGTTTTATACATTGTTTACCAATTAGTTTAATGCATTCAATTTCATTGTTTACTTTTATATTTCTAAAATATAAGTTTTCATGTAACAGACTTTGCAGAAACAATTGGGCATTGCTTAGTTCTTTATTAAAGTTAATGTTAGTAATTTCTTCTCTAATACTAGTATGATTTGCCTTAGTTAAAATTGGACTAATCAAAACTGTATGTGGGTGATTCACTTTAAAATTTAACATGGTTAATACTAAATCACATTGTGGTTTTCTAGATAAGAAGATATTCAGTGGTATTACTTCTGTCACGACAATTTGTTCGCCATATGTAGCGTGTAGCTCTTTTACTAAACCTTTGCATAAGGCGTGATAGCTTTCAGCTACTACTACACAGGTAATCTTTTCTTTGTTTTGTTTATTATTTTCTAAATATGATCCTAAATGGAAGGCAATGAATGCTATTTCATCCTCACTTATTTCAATATGATAACTTTTAGCAAATTGGTGTGAAAAACTAACAGCCATATCATATACAGGTGCATAATCTTTCTTAAATTGTTGTGTCATAGGATTTGGATAACTAATATTAAAAGCACATCTTTGATACATGTAATACATATGCAAAGAAAATTGTCTAATAAAGTCTTCTGAAAAAGATGTTGTGTAATATCTTTTAGAAATGGAATCAAGGATATTTTTAATATTTGAAACAAATTCACTACTGATAATACTTTCAATATCAATCATTTCATGATCAACTGATAAGGCTATAAGCATAAGTATTTGTTTATAATCACTGTTTGGTATTTTAATATCGTATTTATCTTTAAATGTTCTAGATATCATGTCGGCAAATTCAATAATATCTTCTTTATTAGGTGAAGAATTTAATAAACTTTCAAAAGATAGTTCTTCTTTTTCTTCTAATGTATTTCCATGATTGACTCTAATTAAGATAACAAGCAAATGAATCAATAAATTATTTAAGGCAAAATCATTTAAGAATAGTTTTGAATTTTGACAGATTTCATATAATTCTTGCATGATGTTATTTAGATTTTGTTCAGGGAATAATTGATCCAGGGCATCTTTAGTGTCAAAAAAGCCATAATGATTTTTAGAAGCGATAGAACCAATCATTTTTCTTCTGTTTTGTTCGCTACCAATAAGATAGTACTGATATTTAGATGATTCTATTTTTAGATTGTATTCTTTAACGATTTCTTTTACTTCAGGTAGAACTGAATTAAGAATAGTACTTGAACTTACATATAAACTATCAGCTTCGTCAAAAAGATTAAAACCTTCTTTATTGACTAAAAGGTCAGATAAAACACGCCATATACGATGGTCATTTTCTGATTTTATATTGTCTGTTTTGACACCACTCGTTTTATCTAAAAGGTATCCATCTCTAGATGATTTGATAACAGCTAAACCTTCATCATTGATTGATTTGATATAGTTTCTAACTGTTCTTTCGCTTATATCAAGCATGTTGGCTAGAGTGTTGGATGAAATACTTTGCTCACTTTTAGATAAGATATCAAGTAATTTTCCTTTCTTGTCAATCTTCATATAGTCCTCACTGGGTTAATCATTATTTTTGTATCTAAAGTATATCTTATGTATTTATAAGGAAAAAACATAATTTTTGCCGCTTAGATGGCAAGACAACAATTTTTCCTCGATACAGGAAAATAATAGTTTTATTTCATTTAAGCAATTTGAAATACTTAAGGCGTAAAGGAGAGAAACTTATGATTAGAATTTTACTTGCTTGTGGAATTGGAGCATCAACTGGCTTTATGGCAGCTAATATGCGTAAGGCTGCTAAAGCGAATAATTTAGATGTTACAGTTCACGCTGTCAGCAAATCTCAAGTTCCAGAATATGCTGACAAAATTGATGTTTTATTGCTTGGACCTCATTTTTCAGCTGAGGTAGGAAAGTATCAAGAGATGTTAAAAGATAAAAATGTAAAAGTGACATCGATTGATCCAGATGATTACGCAGCACTTGATGGTGAAGCAATACTTGATGCGGCTATTGAATTTTATAACGAGGGATAAAAGGAGGATTTATGAAAAAGATTCAAGAGTGGATAGAAAAGACATTAGTTCCTGTAATTAATAAAATTACTTCTAATTTTTGGTTTGGTATTATTGCAGATGCGATTTTATACATTGTGCCATTTTCAATGGTAAGTGCTATACCTTCACTTTGGGCAATTCTTAGAAAATTTATTACTGTATTACCTGATATAAGTGCTATAAGTACTTATTCATTTGGATTAATCGGTTTATTTGTTGTATTCATTATTCCTTATAACTGTTTAACGAAGTTAGATAAGAAAGATAGAGCAATGATTGCTGGATTTACTGGTATTGGCGTATACATGATGTGTATGAACTTTGAAACAGTTGATGCTGGCACAGTTGTATCGATGAGTAAGTTTGGTGCTGGTGGTATGTTTACTTCAATGGTGATTGGTGTAATCGTTTCACTTGTATATAAACTACTAGCAAAATATTCTTTCTTTAGCGAAGATAGTGTAATTCCTGATTTTGTTAAAAACTGGTTTGATAATATCGCAGCAATCATTATTAGTTTGATCATTGGTTACTTATTAACATTCACTTTAAAGATTGATGTATTCACGATGGTACAAGTCATCATGAAACCAGTAACAAGTTTTGCTCAAAGTGCTCCTGGCGTAATTATTATTGTTTTCTTACAAAATGTATTCTACTTCTTTGGAGTTTCTGGTTGGGTATTTACTCCTGTTACTCGTAGTATTACTCAAGCTGCTATCGCTGAAAATGCTGAACTAGTTGCTCAAGGCTTAGCTCCTAAAAATATTTATGCTTATGGTTTTAGTAGATATCATCATATTGGTGGACAAGGCGCAACACTTCCTTTAGCTCTATTTATGTTAAGAGCAAAGTCAAAGAAATTTAAACTTCTTGGTAAAGCAACACTTGTTCCTTCACTATTCAATATTAACGAACCACTTCAATATGGCGCTGTTGTAGGAAATCCATATATGTTAATTCCAACAATGTTAATTGCGATTATCTTACCTGGTTTCTCTTATATGTGGTTTAAGCTAGGTCTTGGTACAATTAACTATGTAAACTTTGATATGAACTTTGCGCCTAACGTAGTATCTGCATTCTTCATGTCAGGTGGAGATTATCGAAATGTAATTCTTGTATGTATTAACTTTGTGATTGCAGCTTTAATTTGGTATCCATTCTTCAAGGCTGCTGATAAAGCTGAATGCAAGAAAGAAGCAGAAAGAGAAGCTGCTAAAAAAGCTAAAGCTGCTGCTAAGGCTGCCGCAAAAGCTACAGTAAACGCATAAGAGGTTATTATGGAAAAAGATATTAATGAAGTCGCAATGAAAGTCATCCTAAATGCGGGTGACGGTCGAAATAAAATTGATGAAGCTCTCGCTTGCATGGCGAGTGGTGATCTAGATAAAGTGGAAGGCTTATTAAAAGAAGCTGAAGAACTCATTCTAGAAGCTCATAGAGCACAAACTGAAGTCATTCAAAGCCAAGTGTCTGGTGAAGAAGCAGAATATTCATTGTTATTCATTCATGCACAAGATACAGTAATGACAATCAATACAGAACTTAGAATGACACAAAAAATATTGCCAATTGTAAAAATGTTACTAGAAAGAGAAGGTAAATAGATGAATAAAGCTTTTCCTGAAGGTTTCTTATGGGGTGGGTCTACTGCGGCAAACCAAGTAGAAGGTGCTTGGAATGAAGGCGGTAGAGGACCTGCAACTTCTGATTTTGCAAGATTAATCACAAAACAAATTAGAGACACAGAAGGAACATTTGATGTTCATGTTCCTCATAATGCTGCATCTAAAGAAATGGTAGAAGATATGAAGGTACATCCTGAAAACTGGGATTTACCAAAAAGAAGAGGAATTGATTTCTATCATACTTATAAAGAAGATATTAAACTATTTGCTGAAATGGGATTCAAAGTATTTAGAATGAGTATTTCTTGGAGTAGAATCTTCCCTAATGGTGATGATGAAGTTCCTAATGAAGAAGGATTAAAGTTCTATGATGATGTCTTCGATGAGCTACATAAATATAATATTGAACCATTAGTAACTTTATCTCATTTTGATACACCATTATATCTAGCTGAAAACTATGGTGGTTTCTTAAGCAGACACACTGTAAAAGCATTTGAAAGATATGCAGAAACAGTTATTAGAAGATATAAAGGTAAGGTTAAGTATTGGCTAACATTTAATGAAATCAACAATGTCTTATCTAATCCTTTTACAAGTAGTGGTGTTATATTTGCAGGGGCAAAGCATCCAAATGATTGCAACCCTTACTTAGGTCATTGGCAAGAAAAATTTCAGGCAGTACATAATCAATTTGTTGCTAGTGCTTTAGCTACTAAAAAACTTCATGAAATTGATCCTGAGGCTAAGATGGGTAACATGTTATGTAGACTTGAAAATTACGCTGAATCTTCTAAACCTGAGGATCAACTACAAGTAATGTTTGAAGATCATTTCAACTGGTTCTTTACAGATGTACAAGCTACTGGTAAGTATCCATATTATATGCAGCGTTTCTTTGATGAAAATAACATCAAAATAGAAATGGAAGAAGATGATTTAAAAGTTCTTCAAGAAGGCTCAGTTGATTTTATTACAATCAGCTATTATATGACGTACATTATGCGTTATAAAGGAAGTACAGTACCTGTTCCTACAGGAAGACTTGTATCCGATATTAAAAACCCACATTTACCTAAGTCTGAATGGGGTTGGACGATTGATCCAATTGGTTTTAGAATCACATTAAATCGTATCTACGATAGATATCACAAGCCAATCTTTATTTCTGAAAATGGTTTAGGTGCTGTTGATAAATTTGATGAAAATGGTCAAATTCAAGATGACTATCGCATCGACTATATGAGAGCACATGTTGAACAATTGAGAGAAGCTATCGAAGATGGTGTAGATGTGTTTGGTTATGCATGGTGGGGTCCTATTGATTTAGTATCTTCTGGCACTTCAGAGATGACAAAACGCTATGGAATGATTTATGTTAATCAAGATGATTATGGTAATGGTAGCAAAAAACGCCAACCTAAAAAATCATTCTATTACTATAAAAAGTTAATTGCTTC
>CAVCUC010000079.1:0-7839 GCA_963605225.1 bacterium | reverse complement strand
GCAATAGATAGTGCTACTGGACAAACCGCCACTAATCCCCTACTCATTATCTTAAATGCTGTACCAAATAACTTTATATCCGCATTAAGTAATAATGGTGGAGTCTTAGCAATTGTTGTTTGTGCTATAGCAGTAGGTTTAGGAATTAATACAAATCGAGATAAATTTGGTTCAATTATTAAAATTTGCACCGAAATATCTGAGTTAGTCACAATCATCTTAGGTTGGATTATCGATAAGTGTGCTCCACTAGCGATATTTTGTTTATTAACAAGAACATGTGCCTCTTATGGAATATCATACTTAAAACCAGCATTATCTTATATTATTTTAACCGTACTACTCTTATTACTATTCCTATTCTTGTTTTACCCACTATTTGTAGCAATTACAGCTAAAGTAAATCCTATTCAATTTACGAAGAAAATGAGCAAAGTTGCTTTATTTGGGTTCTCTACTTCTTCTAGTGCAGCTACTCTACCAATGAATCTAGAAACAACAAAAGATGAACTTGGTGTATCAGAAGAAATTGCTTCATTTGTATTACCATTAGGAATGACCATCAATATGGATGGTACTGCTATCATGCAAGTTATCGCCACTATATTTATTGCTGGAGTTGCCGGTTACAATGTTAGTTTTGCACAAATTCTTCTAATTGGTTTACTTGCCATTATCGCATCTATCGGTACACCTGCTGCTCCTGGTGCTGGTGCAGTGATCTTATTTACAATTCTTTCTGGTGTAGGCTTTACAAATGAAATTGCATTATCTGTTTATGCTTTAATTCTAGCAATCAATCGACCAATTGAAATGTTAGTTACTTCTTTAAATGTCACTGGCGATACAGCATGTGCCTTAGCTGTAGCAAAAAGTGAAAATGCTTTAGATCAAACTAAATTTGATTCTCAAAGCAAATAGTCTAAAAAAATGATGTAGCGTATAGTTACATCATTTTTATTCCATTCATAAGCATTTTTAATCCTAATGCAAGCATAAATATAATAGATAATCTTTGTAAAATAATATTCTTTCTAGGAGATAATATAATACTCGTTAAAGCAAATATACTCATAACAACGATTGTACCTAAACACCAAACAAGCATTACTAATGCTCCATGCATGATTGAACTACAAGTCGTGCAATAAATCCACATTGCACTAGATGCACTACATGGTAATAATCCATTGAAAATACCTACCACAAAAGCATATTTAATTTTGAATATGCTTTTTATATTACATAACTTTGGTAATAAAGATTCTATTTTTCTGAGTTCTGGAATAATTCCCCACTTACTTAATCCTATTAGTACAACAAGTAATCCTGCAATCACATAAATCATACTTTTTAATTTAAGTGAATAAACAAGAACTTTACCTAATGTTGAAAATAACATACCTAACAACATTGATATGGTAATTCTTCCTAATTGATATTCTAAAAATGCCCTTTTATTAGATGAAACTAGAACCGATAACATGATTCCACCACACATACATATACAATGTGTACCTGTAAATAGTCCAATAACAAATATAAACAGTAATGACATATTATTTTCTAATTTAGGAATATCAGGAAGTTTAATAAAGTTAAATAATATGAATACTATTCCAATTAAAATGAAAGTAAATAGTTCTATTAAGACATTATTATCTTTGTGATTACTTGGTGGATATCCTATTTTAATTAAATAATCTTCTATTTCTTCTTTAGATAAAATTGTAGGATCATATTGAATTTGAATTGATGATTTCCAATAAGATATATCCACTTTAATTACACCTCTAAGAGAATATAAATATTGCACAATGATATCTTCACAAGATAAACATGTCATCCCTTTTAGATAAGATTGATATAATTCATCCATTTGATTCACCACAAGCTTTCTTTAAAGATAAAGAATGCATTAATACAGCAATCGAAGAAAATGACATTGCAGCAGAAGCTATGGAAGGATTCATCACTCCTATTGAAGCTAAAGGAATGCAAATAAGGTTATAACATAATGCCCATAATAAATTTCCTTTAATATTTTTCATTGTTTGCTTAGATAGTTTTATCGCCATACCAATAGAAATAAGATGATTATTTGTAATAATGATTCCCGATACATCTTTTGCAATATCGCTAGCATTTTGAAAAGAAATTGATATATCACTACTAGCTAAAGCTGGGCCATCATTTACACCATCTCCAACCATAATAACTACTTCCCCACTCTCTTTTAATTTTCGAATATATTCATTCTTTTTGGTTGGATCATTGTTTGCAAGAACTGTATCGATATTTAGTTTTCTTGCAATATCTTTAGCAACTTCTTCTTTATCACCAGATAACATTACAACTTTCAAATGCATTTCTTGAAGCATTCGAATAGTTTCTATAGCATCTTCTTTAATTTCATCTTTTCGTACATCGCCTTTTGTTAATGTGCCCGTTTTATCAAACACGATTACTGTTGCTTTAGAAGCTTTTTCTAATTGTTCACCATTTCGAAATAAAATGCCTAATTCACTTCCTCTAGCCGTTGAGACCATAATACTTGTTGGTATAGCTAGACCTAAAGCACAAGGGCATGCTACAACAAGAACATCACACATCGTTAATAGTGCTTTTGTTAAATCATGACTTGTAAGATAAAAGTACCATAGACTAAAAACAAATATAGAAATAAAAAGTATTGCAACAATAAATATGTTTGATATTTTATCGGTTAAAGTTTGTATTGGCAAACGAGAATTTTGTGCTTCTTTTACCATAGAAATCATATTAGATAATACTGTATCATTTCCTGTTTTTGATACTTCCATCAAAATTGTATTTTCTCTATTTAATGAACCACCAATTAACTTATCTCCATTATTTTTTTGAACAAGCATACTTTCACCTGTTATTAGTGATTCATCTACATAACAAGTATCACTTTTTAAGATTCCATCCGCTGGTATTCTTTCACCATTTTCTATTTTCACTAAATCTTTTTCTTTTAATTTTTCAACAGAAACCTCTTTAAATGTATTTTCCACTAATTTCATTGTATATGAAGGAATTAAGTGCAACATTGATTGAATAGATTTATTCACTTCCCCTTTTGCAATAATTTCTAAATATTTACCAAATAGGACTAAACAAATAAGAACACCTTCACACATAAAATAGAGTTGTATATCTTCATGAACTGTAAGAGCCAAAAAAGTACTATACAAATAAATCGTTGTTGTAGATAAAGTAATCAAAAAATCCATGTTTAGTTGTTTACTTTTAATTGCTCGATAAAATCCTCGATAAAATTGTCTTCCTGGCAATAATTGTAATAAAGTTGCTAAGATAAATTGAATGATTGGAGCAAGTCCCCATAGCATAGGAGCAGTTAGAAATAAACTTAGTAATAATCTTTTCAGCATTACTATTTGATTATTTTTTTCTATATCTATTTCACCATCATCAACTTCGACTATATCAAATTCACCATCACCCAAGAGTGTATAAAGCGTTTTCTGATCAAGGATGTTTCCATAGGATTCTATATTGACTAATGTATTTTCACTACCAACATTTTTAATACCAAATATATTTTTTAGTTTTGTAATTACGGATAAAACATCATTAGAGTTAGAAACTTGTATTTTTATCTTTTTAATAGGAATTTGAAATCCATATTTTTTCAATAAATCAAATACTTCTTGTAAGTGAACAACTTGCTCATCTACAAGTAATGTCACTTCAGATGAAGCGTAATTTATCTCACAATCATCTATTCCATCAATTCCTTTTAAAATCTTTTGAATAGTAGAAATACACGCAACACAATCCATTCCATATATTTTTAAACATATACTTTTCATTTGTTATTATTCTTTAACTTTAAATATTGTTTAAAAGCAATATAAGAACTTGGTAAACAAAGTAATGGAACTTCAAATAAAAAAATCCAACTGATAAAATCAACACCTTGATAATATACACCTTGCCAAGTAACACCTTTAATAAGTTCAAAATAGGAATAATTCCATACACCCCATAATCCTGAAAAAGCACCACATAAATGAATAACTAAAAAACCAATACTTGTAAATACACCACTAAAACTCGTTACTAATGATGCACTCGCTCTTTCCATTCTCGTTAGAAAAATAGATACTACAGGTAAAATATATACAACTAAATTTAATACTAGTAGTGATACTGGAATACTATATCCCCAATTAAATGCTTGACGTAAATGATCACCATCATGCATTAATACAGAAACAAGTATTACTATGCAACATTTCATAAGAATATCTGATATATTTTTATCTAACTTTTTGTCTAACCATTGAATAACTTTTTTATTTGACTCTGACATAATTTCTCCTTTTATATTTACCACTTGGTAAATATAAAATAACATTACATTGTTTATGCGTCAATACATCGTATAATTTATATAAAAAGGAGTTATACATATGCCACTAATTGTAGACAAAAATGCTATTCGACAAGAAATATTATATGCATTCGAAAAATGTATCGAAGATAAACCAATAGAAAATATTACCCTACGTGATATCGCTGCTAAAGCAAATATGACACACCCAAAACTATTAAATTACTTTGAAAGTAAAGAAGATCTTGTGTTATCTTATTGCGAATATGCAAAAGATTATATGTCAAAACATTGCGAAGAATGGTTTAATACACATGACACTAATGATTATGATTCGCCATTAGAATATTTAAACGCATTCATGAGTTATGTAGCAAATGATGGCACAAAAGAAAATAGACCAACAGCAACAATTCAAACCTATGTATTAGCAAAATACAACGGTAAAATTGAAGTAATGGTTAAAAGTGAATTTCAAACATGGAGAAAAATTATGTATAAGTGTTTAAATCAAATTTATCATAATCAGATTTCGGAAGATCAAGCTGAAGCAATGATGATCTTAATCACAGGTACTTTTGTCTGTAATTATACTCATGCTTTAACAGGTAATATAAATGATAAAATACTTTCTTCTTTTATTCCTTTATGCGAAAAAAAATGACTGTCAATCGACAGTCATTTTCATATACTTCAGTATAATTACTTAGCCATTGCAGCAACTTCTGCAGCGAAGTCACTTTCAACTTTTTCGATACCTTCACCAACTTTGTAACGAACAAAGCTAACTACTTCAGCACCATTTTCTTTTAAGTATTGACCACATTTCTTATCTTGATCTAAGAAGAAAATTTGATCAACTAAGCACATATCTTGAAGAGATTTAGATACTCTACCTTCAACGATACCAGCTTTTACTTTTTCTGGTTTAGCAGCTAATGTAGCATCATTAGCAACTAATTCTTCTTGAATCTTACGTTCATGAGCAACTACATCTTGAGGCATGTCGTTTCTTGATACGTATTCTGGAGCCATAGAAGCAATTTGCATACAAATGTTTTTAGCAAGTTGAGCATCTGTTGTTCCTTTTAATACAGCAAGAGCAGAAATCATACCACCATTGTGCATGTAGTTTCCGAAGATTTCATCATCTGTTTTATCTACTACAGCAAAACGACGTAATGTGATTTTTTCACCAATGATAGCAACAGCATTAACGATTGCATCATTTAATGTTCCTTCACTAGTTGTTAAAGTTAAAGCTTCTTCAACAGTAGCAGGATTTGCATTAGCAATTGTATCTACTGTTAAATCAAGTAATGCTAAGAATTTATCGTTTTTAGCAACGAAGTCTGTTTCAGCATTAAGTTCAACTACACAAGCACGGTTACCGTTAACTTTAATCTTTGTTAGACCTTCAGCAGCAGTACGTCCTTCTTTTTTCTCTGCTTTAGAAATACCTTTTTTACGTAACCAGTCAGTAGCGGCTGCCATATCGCCATCGCATTCAACAAGGGCTTTTTTGCAGTCCATCATACCTGCACCAGTTTGTTCACGAAGTTCTTTTACTTGAGCAGCAGTAATTGCCATCTTAAGCTTCCTCCTTAGTTGTTTCTGTTGTAGCTGTAGCTTCAGTTGTAGCTTCAGCCTTTACAGTTTTAGCTCCATCTTTACGGAATACACGACGTTCGCCATTGTAGTTTCCACGACGGTCTTTTTGCATTTGAGCACGACGTTCTTCATACTTTTGACGACGTTTCTTTTCATATTCAGCAGCTTGTTGTTCAACGTTGATCATTACATCTTTCATAGTGATATCTTCAACTGTTTCATCTTCTTGATGAGCTGTTTCAAGAACACCACTCTTTGCTTCGATAATTGCATCAGCCATTGCACTAACCATTAATTTGATAGAACGAATAGCATCATCATTTGCAGGGATTGGGTAATCAACTACAGTTGGGTCAGCATTTGTATCAATTAATGCGAATACTGGAATGTTTAATTTCTTAGCTTCTGCTACAGCATTGTGTTCTTCTAATGGATCTACTACAAATAATGCATCAGGAAGCTTCTTCATTTCTTTGATACCGCCTAGGAAGTTGTCTAAACGTTCTTTCTTCTTTAGAAGAGCAGCTTGTTCCTTCTTAGGATATACACTAATTGTTCCACTTGTTTCCATTTCTTCAATTTCAAGTAATTTCTTAATTGATTTTTGAATTGTACGGAAGTTTGTTAAAGTTCCACCTAACCATCTTTGGTTTACATAGAAACTTCCAGAACGAATAGCTTCTTCAAGAATTGTAGCTTGAGCTTGTTTTTTAGTACCAACAAATAGTACTTTACCACCGTTTTCAGTGATTTCTTTTAATGCTGCATAAGCAACATCAAGCTTTTCTTGAGTTTGAGCTAAGTCAATAATATATACACCGTTTTTAGCTGTGTAGATATATGGACGGAACTTAGGGTTCCATTTACGTGTTTGATGTCCGAAATGAACACCATTTTCTAACATTTTCCTCATTGAAACAACAGTCATAATTTTATATACCTCGCTTTCCGTTGTTTTCCGCCACAAGTTCGAACACTACCAACACTTTGATTGTGCACGGGGTAATGAATTCCCTGTGTGAGAAGTACACTTTTTTGCATAACAAAAGAAGTGCCGTCAATTAATATAACATGACTAACACTTCTTGAAAAGCATAAATAGTGATTTTTACTTGATTTTATTTACTTTTTAGGGAATAAGGGTGTGTCTCATCGATTACCTTACGTAATTTATCTACCGTAACATGAGTATAGATTTGTGTTGTCGATAAACTAGCATGCCCTAATAACTCCTGTACTACCCTTAAATCTGCACCATTATCTAATAGATGTGTAGCAAAAGAATGTCTTATCATATGAGGATGAACATGAATCGATAGTCCAGCTTCAATTGCACTATTTTCACATAATAGTTGAATACTTCTTGAAGAAATTGGTTTACCCTTTTGATTTACAAATAAATAATCATGTTCTGGTTTATCAGTCATAAATGTCGGTCTAGAATCTTTTAGATATAGTTCTAATAATTCTTCGCATCTTGGGTAAAAAGGAACCATTCTTTCTTTACTCTCTTTACCTAATACAATTAAATATCGATCTTTTAAGAAAATATTTGATATTTTTAAGCTAGCGCATTCACTTACTCTTAATCCACAAGCATACATTATTTCAATGATTGCTCGATTTCTAATCCCTACCGGATCATTTAAATCAAAATGATTTAAGATAGTTTCAATTTGATCAAACGTTAAAAATTCTGGTAACTTTCTTCTTGCTTTAGCCGTATGAAATAGTTGCACAGGATTATGTTTTACCCCTTCATATTTATTTAGGTATCGAAAGAATGATCTTAATGATGATAAATTACGATTATAACTAGCTTGTGATAAAGGTACTCCACCTATCTC
>CAVCUC010000078.1:4898-7877 GCA_963605225.1 bacterium | reverse complement strand
GAAGAAGATTTAAGTAATATTAGCTTTACGATTACTGGACCAAATAACTACAGTAAGACAGTTTATTTAAAAGATATGGATAAAGTAGTCTCATATACTTATAGATATACTATTGATAACTTAGAACTTGGTGAATATAAGATTGTGGAAAATAACGCAAACATAAATGGTTATTCTGTGAAAACATCATTTGTAAGCACTAATGTATATACTGTTTCTGCAGAAAGTAATGCAATAATTGATATTACAAATGAATATACAAAAGATAAGAAAGAGAATACACCAGAAAATAAACAAGATACGTATGAGTATCATATAGTTACTACAAGTACACATTAACAAAAGAAACCTACTCGATTTAGACCGGGTAGGTTTTGCATTTTATATCATACAATTATGTTATTTCAAACGCTTAAAGAAAGATTGTTAGAAATCGAGGGGATTTCTTTCGGTAAACCTTTTTACTAAATCACAAATCTCATCTTTATAATAGACATATTCGTCTAAATCTAGTGGTTCATCAAAATCGCCATATTTGTCAAAGCTCATATTCATTGGTAAATTTTGCCATGGTTCTTCACTTTCTTCATCGGAATTAGGATCAATTTCGCCATCTAAATAGCGATAAAGGGTATAAATATCATTTTCAAATATTCCTTGGCCAACACCTTTTACAACAAATGCGAAGATTTCTGGTTCATCTTCATCAGGTTCACAATAAATCTTTCTTTTTAATTTCTTACAATTAAAGTCATAGCCTTCACCAGTATCATATTCATAAGAAAAAGTATCTTCTAAATCTGAAAGATGATACTTGCTTAATGGAACATCTTCTTCAAAAGTTCCATCTACCCAACTAACAGGTATATAGTTTTTATTTTGGCTTGGACATCTAAATAGATAACAATGCTCAAACCAAGCATTTATACTTTTTCCAATGATTACACCTAATTCATCTAAACTTGGATCACCATGTATTGCGATGACTCGATTAAATTGTTTTGGATTAGTTCTAAAGCTGACTTTTATTTGCGAATACTCCATATCATTATCCTTTCTTATTAGACTGATAGTCTTGTTACTTATATTATATATAAAAACTACTCGATTGCTCGAGTAGTCTCATGATTAACTATGTTCTACGAGGTTTTGACCATTTGTAGAAATAACTTCTTTATACCAATTAAATGATTTCTTTTTATAGCGTTTAAATGAACCTGTACCATCGTTATTACGATCTACATAGATAAAGCCATAACGTTTCTTCATTTCAGCAGTAGAGGCACTAACTAAATCAATACATCCCCAAGATGTATAACCAAGAACTTCTACACCATCTAATGTAATAGCTTTCGCTACCTCAATTAAATGATCATTCATATAGTTAATACGATAATCATCTTGAACAGTATAGTTGCCTTGTCCATCATCTACTAGTTCATCTTTAGCACCTAAACCATTTTCTACGATAAATACTGGTTTTTGGTATCTATTATAGAATTGATTGAGAAGAATTCTTAATCCAATAGGATCGATTTCCCATCCCCAGTCACTTTCTTTTAGATATGGATTTTTAACGCCACTTGTTAAGTTTCCACCAGTAGTTCCATAGTTTTCAGGGTCATGCGCATAGCATTTACTCATATAGTAAGAGAAAGATAAGAAGTCACAAGTATTCTTTAAGATTTCTGTATCTTCTGGTTCCATATGAATCTCTATGTGATTACGCTTCATGTCTGCTAAAGCATATGTTGGATAATAGCCACGCATATGAATATCTGTGAAGAAATCACCATTACGGTCATTTTCCATCTTATATACAGCATCTAATGGATTACATGTTCTAGGATAGCTAACTAGTCCTAATACCATACAACCAATTTTATTACTAGGATCAATCTCATGACCAATCTTAACAGCTAATGCACTAGCAACTAACTCATGATGTGCAGCTTGATATAAGTCTTGCTTTGTTAGTTCGGTTTTAGGTGTAAGAATACCTGCACCCATTAGTGGGAAATGCCAGATACTATTAATCTCATTAAATGTTAACCAATAATGAACCTTACCTTTATAACGATTAAATACAGTCGTTACATAGTTTTTATAGAACTGAATTAATCTTCTATCTCTCCAACCATCATATTCTTTTGCTAGATGATATGGTGTTTCATAGTGACTTAATGTAATTAATGGTTCAATGTTATATTTCAAACATTCATCAATTACAGCATCATAGAATTTTAAACCAAGTTCATTAGGTGTTTCATCATCACCATTAGGATAGATTCTAGACCAAGCAATAGAGAAACGATATACTTTAAATCCCATCTCAGCAAATAAAGCAATATCTTCTTTATAGTGGTGATAGAAATCAATACCTTTTAGTTTTAAATTTCTTTCTAGTACAGTACTACTAGGACCTTTTATAATGCCATCTGGCATAAAGTCTTGAATGGATAATCCTTTACCATCTTCGTTGTATGCTCCTTCGCATTGATTTGCGGCAGTAGCACCACCCCAAAGAAAGTTATCAGGGAAGCTATAGTTCATAGATCCTCCTATTTAAATATCTTTAATAAACTATCTAAAGTTTTTACTTCTTTACTATCTGTTTCGATTACATCTACATAGTTATTACTATTTGTAATAATTACAGGTGTAATTACATCATAACCAGCTTTTTTGATTTCATCGATATCAAATGTAACAAGTGTGTCACCTTTTTTAACAGTGTCACCATTTTTAACTAGACCTGTATAATGTTTACCATTTAATTCAACAGTATCTAGACCAACATGGATTAATACTTCAACACCATCTTTGTTTGTTAAACCAACAGCGTGATTTGTAGGGAAAATAGCACTAACTGTTCCATCAAATGGAGCGACAACTTTTCCTTCTGTTGGTTCAATGGCTATACCTTTACCCATGATTTCTTTAGAGAAAACATCATCTTTTACTTCACTTAAGCTAACA
>CAVCUC010000078.1:0-4886 GCA_963605225.1 bacterium | reverse complement strand
TACCTGTAACAGGAGAAGCTACTTCAATATAATCATTTAATTGTTTTGTTTCTTTTTTTGCATTTGGATCTGCGATAGCTTCTGGTTTTTCAGTACTAGCATCTACACCGCCAAAGAAGAAAGTTAATACAAATGAGATAACGATAGAAGCTACCATTGCAATAGCAGCGTTTCTTACATTGCTTAAATCATCGCAAATATATACAGGTAATGCTGTTAAACCAGCAGTAGCACTAGCATATGTTCTCATATTTGTTAAACCAGCAAATAGACCAACAATAGCACCACTAGCCATTACACAGAATAGAGGCTTTTTAAGAGGCATTGTTACACCATATAGAGCAGGTTCAGTAATACCGAATAATGCTGTTGTACCAGAACTGATTGCAGTAGATTTCATTTCTTTGTCTTTTGTCTTAACTGCTACAGCAAAGCAAGCACCAGCTTGTGATAAGTTAGAAACTAACATACCAGGTCCAAGTAATGTTCCATATCCTAAAGTAGCGTATTGAGCAAGTTGAACTGGTAAGAAACTATAATGCATACCAGTCATAACGAATAATGGACATAGGCCACCCATTAATACTGGAATTACCCATCTAGCTTCATTGTTTAAGAAATCAAATACAACATATAGTACATCACCAACGATACTACCTAATGGACCAACTACAGAGAAGGCTAAAGGAGCAGTGATAAGTAATGTTAGTAGTGGTACTAAGAATACTTTTACACTCTTTGGTGAAATCTTGTTGGCTAATTTTTCAACATAGCTAGCTAACCAAACGATTAAGATAGCAGGAACAACTGAACTACCATAAGATACTAGTTTTACTGGTAAACCAAAGAAGTGTACAGCTTCACCAGCAGAAACAAGTCCTGTATAAGTAGGGTGAATTAACATTGCGCCTAGAACTGCCGCAACAAATTGATTACATTTGAAACGACGAGCACTACTTACAGCTAAGAATACTGGTAAGAAATAGAAAGCACTATCTGCTACCATTGCAAGTAATGTATATGTTTGACTTGTTGTATCAAGTAATTTAAATGTAGTTGCTAAAGCTAAAACAGCTTTGATCATACCTGCTCCACAAATAGCAGGAACGATAGGTTGGAAAATAGCAGTAATTGCGCCTAATACAGAGTTAACAATACCTGTTTTTTCTTCGCTAGCTTTTACATCTTCACTGAAATTTCCTAGTTTTTTGATTTCAGCACATACTTCAGGAACGCTTGTTCCAATAACAACTTGGAATTGTCCATTTTTATTGACTACACCTTGAACACCTTTAACATTCTTTAGTGCATTTTCATCAGCTTTCTTTACATCTTTTAATGTGAATCTTAAACGTGTCATACAGTTTGTTACAGCATCGATGTTTTCAACACCACCAACACCAGTAACAATCTCTTTTGCCATTTCTTCAAATTTACTCATGATTATTTCCTTTCAATATTGATAGTAGCGAGTCTAGTTTGATTCATTTTTTCTTGTGCAGACACGATTGATATGTAACATAAAGTACATCATTTCATCGTTGTCTAGTTCTTTATGATAGTTAATGAGAATGTATTTCTTTACTTTTAAACTACATTCATAAGCTTGAGGATATTTAGATTTAATTTGTTCAAACAAGCCGTCATCTTGACTAGAACTAGAAATCTCATTAGAGAAAAGACGTCTAGCAAAGTAACGGATATGTGTGACAAAGCGAATATAATTCAAACTATTTTCATCTAACTTCAAATGATAGTGATACTCAACAATTTGTAAGATATCATCTACGATTTTTGTGATGGCAATTGTTTGACTCATTGCTTCACCAGATTGACTTGCATTGACAAAGTGCATTGCAATATAACCTGCTTCATCCTCACTCATCATTATTCCTGTATCATAATGAATCATCTCTAGAGCTTTTAAAGCTACTTTGTACTCATTAGGATAAAATTTTTTGATATCAAATAATAAAGCATTCTTAAGAGGCTCATGATTTTGATATCGTTCAATGGCGTAACTGATATGATCACTTAATGCTAGATAAATGTTGTTATCGAAAGTGATATTTAATTCTTTAGAAGCGAAATCAATGATATTTGAAGATAATTCAATGTATTTTACCGGTACCTGGTTAAATAATGCAGTGAATCGATCATTTAATTCTCTTGTATCAAAGACAAACTTCTTTTCAATTTTACTTTCATCAACTTGATCACCTTTTTTTAGACCAAAGGCAATACCTTTACCCATAAGTATCATTTCATGATGCTTATCATCTTCTACTAAAGTGATATTGTTGTTGAATGTCTTTAATACTTTCATAACTGTCCCCTCTAGTCATTATTCTAAACAAAAAACACCTAAGATAGCACAAAAAAGACTATAAATCTTTTCTATATGACTATCCAAGGTGTTGCCTGCTTATCAGTTACAATCCTAATGACGAGATATACCATAACATTATTCTGAAAGCGTTGTCAATCTAAATGTGAAATAAGTAACTATTTCTTTAGTGAATTCATGAAACAAGAAATAATGTGAGAAGCTTTTTCAATTTGTTCCTTATTCGATATTGTTGGGATACCATCACCATCTTGCTTACCATAACTACCAAAGTAAGAGTGACATCCACCATCGATTATAGATTCTTGAACATTAGCTGGTAGATTTTTTAAGTTTCTATGATATGCACGCTTATTTAGTATGTTGTCATTTGATACACGGATGGAGAGTACTTTTTTATGTGAGTTACTTAAATCTTTTGTTGAATAACTTGCAAGTAAGATAAAACCTTCATATTCATCTAGATGCTTAGATAAATAATAGGCTGCCATTGCTCCACCTAGTGAATGACCACCAATATACCAAGAGTTAATATTAGGAAATTGAGCTTGCAAGCCATCAGCACCATTCACTTTTAAAACAGCTAAGTGGAAAGGCATTTTTACTAATGCGCATAAGATACCTTCTTCACTGCATTTTTTTAGTAATGGAGCATAAGAAGGAGCTTCTACTTTACCACCAGGATAAAAGATTAATCCATTAGTAGGATTCTTAGGCACAAAGTAAATGACATGATCTTTTTCGTATATTTCAATATCATTAGTAGATGCTAGTGAACTAATCGCATGAATACTAGCTTGATAGTAGTCTTTAATATAGATATAACTTGCGACAAGAATAAAAGAAATTAAGGCAATAATATAGTGATGACTAATTAAACTAGCAATAAGGAATAAAATAAAAAACAGAATTAGAATGACTTTAGTTTTGTGTTTCATAAGATATACCTTCAAAAGTACTTAATTCTTTTAGGCCTTTTTTGGTTAGATATGGTTTGAGAAGAATAAAATGATTCATGATAAATTCTTCAAAAGATAATGATGTATAAGAACTATTCTTATTTTCTTCATTTGCCCAACTAAGATGCGCAAGCATGAAGGTAGAAATATAAGTTTCCATTTCATAAGTAGTAAATGAAGATAGAATAATTTTATTAGCTTGTAGTTTTAATAAACAATTCATGAATTCCTGATGCAATCTCGCAACATTTTTCTTGTTGAATTCAAAAGAAACAGGATCTAAATTTTGCATTTCAGAAGAAGAAAAGAAGAAATGATTTTTTCTCACACCATCAACCATTTCATAGATGAAGGAATATAAGTCGTGCAAAGAATTCATTTCATTGGTAGATGATTTAGGTTCTTCGGACTCAAGTAATTCTTTTAAGATATCTTTTTTCTTTGCATAGTAATAAGTAAGATTACCAACACTGATATTACATTTGCGGGCAATCATACGCATAGTTACTTCATGATATCCATGTTCATTAAATAACTCTCTAGAACTAGTAATGATTTCTTCTTTGATATTTTCTTTCATATGTTTAATTTAGCACAGGAGAACTAGATTGACAAATAGGACAAATGTACTAAAATGATAATGATTTTGGAGGAATGAACAAATGAAAAAATTACTTATTGCATTATCAATGACAATGTTAGTAGCTTGCTCATCTGCTGAAGCAGCTACAACAGCTACTCCTGCTTCTACTACAGAAGCTACAGCTACTACAGAAACAACTGCTGCAGAAACTACAACTGATTTAGTATCAAGTGTATCTATGACACGTTCTACATTAAATGGTGATGACTATGCTGCAGCTGTTGAAGAATTAGTTAGCATTTCTAATGACTTAGCAACAAAGGCAGAAACAGAAGTTGAAGGATATGAAGAACCTGAATCAGGTGTGGCTCAAGTGATGTCAGTAGCTAGTGATGGATTTGTAAATATGTCTACAATCCATGCTTGGAAGGTTGAAAGCTCAGAAGCAGGCACAACAATTACTGTTGTTATGACTGATGGAAATACTATTAGCAACTTACTAACAAAAGGTGCTAAGGGAACAATCTTAATCCATGGTAGTAAGTACTACATTCTACATGTTGAAAATGTAGAAACAGTAACATTAGCTTATTCTGATGAAGATTATGAAGCAGGTAAGTTTAACTCAGCATACTCTGGAGCAGATGCTCAATTAAATGAATATACAGTTACTTTCAATATCGATGAAATTCAAAGTACATTTGTATACATGTTCGACTAATTTATTTATTATCTAGTATAAATACGCAAAAGAGGCAAACGCCTCTTTTTGAAGCTGAGCAAGGAAACTCGGTCCTTTAGGTCCGAGATGAATTGCTCTTTTTTTGTTATTCTTTCAAGCTTACGGTAATCAAAATGTAGTATAATAATAGTATGAACGATAAAGATAAACAGCTAACATACGGTAGGACTTGCGTCTATAATATTAATTACCATATTATTTGGGGAACTAAGTATAGAAATAAAGTATTAAACAATGAAATAGAAGAAGAATTAA
>CAVCUC010000077.1:0-8224 GCA_963605225.1 bacterium | reverse complement strand
ATGGGTCTAGAAAAGATGGGTCAAAAAAGTGGGTCTGGTTTTTGAATAAAAAAAAGTCACTAACGTGACTATTAACGATTCATTGAGCAGAGACAAAGTTTTCTGCTCATTTTATAATTTAGCCATGATAGATTTTGGTTTACATACAGAATATCCATACTTTGGTGCTTACGACTGTGATCATAAACCCTAGGACCCTTCTAAGCCTAAAATTAAGCATCTTCTTTGGAATCATTACGATACTATTGAAGAATGGGATAAAAATGGTAATGCTAGACCTTGTGTTCTTGATAATGTTCAAAAGACTTTAATATGTAATACCATTTATCTTGGTTATGATTACTTTGAATGTCCTGATTGTGATAACTTCAATTTTGTTTATCATCATCGTCATTCTCGCTTTTGTACATCTTGTGGCATTAAAAACCAAAAAATTTTAACTACTAAAGCAAAACATATGTATCTAGATGTTCCTCATCGTCATATTGTTTTTACTATTCCTGAATCCTATAGAATATTTTTCCGTAAAGAACGTACTGCTCTTAACTTCCTTTTTATAGCTGCTAGAAATACCATGCTTAAGATTTTTAATCAAAGCTTATATCGTAAAATCAAAAGAAAACTTATCAAAAAAGGAATATACAATAACGCAAAAGATAATATTTATTTCATGCGCAATTACAAACAAATTAATGATTATGGTATGATTGCCACAATTCATACTTTTGATCGTGCACTTAATTGGAATCCTCATATACATTGTTTAGTTCCTGAATTATCCTATAACGCCTCAAAGAAATGTTATAAACGAATTAAATACTTCAATTTCAAAAGCTTACGCAGAACTTGGCAATACGAGATTAATCGCTTATTACTTGACTTGTTTAAGGATGAATTAAAAAAATATATAAATTCTTCCTATAATGACTATAATAATGTTTTCTACGTTTACGCTAAATCTAATCCGGAAGATAAATCTTCTAAATACTCAAAAAATGTAGCTGGTTGTGTTAACTATATGATGCGATATGCTTCTCGTCCTCCTATGGCAGAATCTAGATTAATTTCTTATGATGAAGAAACTGATGATATTAATTGGTATTATGATGATCATAAAACCGAAGAACGCATTACTGTTCATGAAAAAGGTATTGATTTGCTTAAAAAGATGATTATTCATATTCCAGATACTAATTTTCGTATGGTTAGATATTATGGTTTTTACAATCAAAAGAAACAGGAAACTTTATATAAAATACATGAATTACTAGGAAATCCTAAAAAACTATCAAAAGATGAAAAAGAAAGAAAAGAACAATTAAAACGCAAATTATCAAAACATCACTATCGCACAATGATTATGGATTCTTATAATAGAGATGTTCTACGTTGTAAATGTGGGTCAATTATGAAATACGTAGAGACTTACGATTCACTTTAGCTTGTTAGGATTTCGTGTTTCTTAACAAGCTTTTTCTATTATCTTCCGACGCATTGAAATTCTTATAATATAAAAAAGGTACCGTTTTACCGATACCTCATAAGTAATTTATTTTGTTGTGCCTTTTTCTAAAGCAAGTGTTCTTGTAGTAATATCACATACTGAAGAAGGTCCATAGTATTGGATAGCTCCAGGATATGTATAAGCTGTTTCTACAGCCCAAGCATCACGGTGAGCTTCGAAATACTTGAATGGAGCACCATCAAGTTCAACTAGAGCTTTTCTGATAACTGGTTTATCTTCACCATGTCTTCTTTCCATGTTCATCATCTTAGTGATTGGCATACCACCAGCAACCCATTCTTCAGCAGGTTTAGATAGGTTAGAAATCTTTGATAAGTATCCATTGTAACCATATTGGATTAGCATGAATGCATTGTATCCAAGTGAGTAGCAATAGTCAGCATCAAAGTTAGATGGGAATGCACATCTTCCTTCATAACCGAAGAAATGGTGTAATGCATTGAACTTACCACTATATGTACCAGCTTTTCTTCTTTCTTCTAACTTAGCTTTTACTAAAGCAGAGAATAATTTTTCTGATTCAATTAGAGATACTTGTACATTTCCATGAGGATCTCTTTCTAAGAATAGTTGTTGTTGGATTGTTTCTGGAAGAATTGCAAATACTGCCATAGATTCTTTTGTTAAACCATTTTCAATAAATGCATATTTTTCTTTCCAAGAAGCTAAAGCGTTGAATTCTTCAGCCTTCTTACCAGCTAGTAATTCATTGATTTCAGCGATTAATGTTGAGAATTCAGGAACGAATTCAACTACACCTTCAGGGATAATTGCTACACCGAAGTTCATACCGTTGTTACTTCTCTTTTCAACAGCATCAGCGATATAGTCAGCGATAGAAGATAATGACATTTTCTTTGCTGCTACTTCTTCAGAAATTAAGCAAATGTTAGGTTGAGTTTCAAGAGCACATTCTAGAGCAACGTGAGAAGCAGAACGACCCATAACCTTAACAAAGTGCCAATACTTTTTAGCAGAGTTAGCATCTCTTTCGATGTTACCAATTACTTCACTATATGTTTTTGTTGCTGTATCGAAACCGAATGAGCATTCAATATCTTCATTCTTAAGGTCACCATCGATTGTCTTAGGGCAACCAATAACTTGTACACCTGTTTCATGAGCTGCGAAATATTCAGCTAAAACAGCAGCGTTAGTGTTAGAGTCATCGCCACCAATGATAACGATAGCTGTAATACCATGTTTCTTACATACTTCAGCTGCTACAGCAAATTGTTCTTCAGTTTCTAGTTTTGTTCTACCAGAACCGATAATATCAAATCCACCTGTATTTCTATATGCATCGATATATTCGTCATCAAATACTAGGTAATCATCATTTAATAATCCAATAGGACCATTTTTGAAACCATATAATACATTTTCTTTATCTGTAGCTTTTAATGCATCATATAAGCCACAAACAACGTTATGTCCACCAGGAGCTTGGCCACCTGATAAGATAACACCTACTACTTGTTTCTTAGCAACAGATGTGTTTGTTCCTTTTTCAAATGTAATTTCTTTTTTACCATATGTATTAGGGAATAAAGCTTTAATCTTTTCTTGATCTGCTACGCTTTGTGTAGCTTCGCCTTCCTTAACACTGATTTCAGAAATACCATGTCTAAGCATTCCTGGAAGCTTTGGTTCATACTTTAATCTTTCTTCTTGAAGTGGTGAAATATTCATCTTTTTTTCTCCTTTTTCCATAAAAATGCTAATGCATTTTATCCACAAAGTAAATAGAAGATTTTACTCTTGTAGTTGTTCCCATTTTTCATATAAATGTGCTAGTTCGTTGTGAATATCATCTATTTCTTCATCTAAAACTGCCATTTTTGTATAGTCTTGATAATATTCCGGTTCAAAACGTAGCGCTCTTTTTTCTTCTAACTTATTTTCTGTATCCGTAATTTCTTTTTCAATTTTATTGATTTCTCTTCTTAAAGCATCTTTTGATAACTTTCGAGGCTCTTCTTTTGTTTCTTTAACTACAGTCTTAGCTTCAATAACTTCTTTTTCTTTTAAGCCTTCTTCATATTCTGCATAAGTTACAGGTAAATACTCTGCATGATTTTCATCTAATACAAGAAGAGAAGTAGCTAAACGAGAAATAAAATAACGGTCATGTGATACAAATAAGATTGTACCAGTGTAATCTAATAAAGATTCTTCTAGTGCTTCTTTACCAGGAATATCTAGATGGTTTGTAGGTTCATCTAGTATCAACATATTTGCTTTTTGTAGTAATAGTTTAGCTAACGATAATCTTACTTTTTCGCCACCAGATAAAACATCTACCGTCTTAAAGACATCATCTGCGGAAAATAAGAAACTACCTAATACTGTTCTTACTTCTGTTCGATCAAGTTCAGGATGCTCATCCCATAACTCTTCTAATACTGTCTTACCACTAGAAAATTGTGCAAGTTGTTGATCAAAATAGCCTACTTCTATCTGATGACCATATAAATAACTACCTGATAATGGTGGAATAAGTCCCATTAATGTTTTAACAAGTGTTGATTTACCTGTACCATTAGGTCCTATAATCGCAACTCTATCTTGTCTTCGCATTTTAAAATCCACTGTACATAGTGGCTTACTTGCTTCATATCCAACAGTTAAGTGATCTGTTTCAAGTACCTTTTCGCCACCTTTAACTCTTGGTGTAAAATGCGCATGGAATGTTTTTTCATCAGGAGAAGTCGCTTTTTCTACCTTTTCCATACGGTCTAAATATTTGATTTTAGATTGCGCAAAAGCTGCTTTATTTTTCTTATAACGGAATTTCTCGATTAAACCCTCTAATCGTTCAATTTCTTTTTGTTGACGCATATATGCAGCATTTTGTTTTTCAATGTTATTTTTCTTAGCGACAACATATGCCGAATAGTTTCCAACATAACGCGTCATAGAGCCATATTCTATTTCATAAACAACGTCTGTTGTATGATCTAGGAACATTCTATCGTGAGATACAGACACAACCGCATTAGGATAATTCTTAACATATCCTTCTAGCCATTCAATTGTTTCCAAATCTAAATGGTTTGTCGGTTCATCAAGTAATAAAATATCCGGTTTAGATAATAATAATCTAACAAAGGCAATTCTTGTCTTTTGTCCACCAGAAAATTCTTTTACTTTGCGGTCTAAATCTTCTTTACTAAAACCAAATTTAGTAAAGACAGTCATCATTTCACTTTCCCAATTGTATCCATTTAACGCTTCAAACTTTTCTTGTACTTCTGCATATTGTGCTAAAAGTTTATCAGAAACATCCGTTAGCATCTTTTCTTCCATTTGATGCATTGTTTTTTCTAATGAAAAAATATGTTCAAATACTTCCATTAATGTTTCACGTACTGTTAATTCATCATTAGATAATTGTTTTTGTGCTAAATAGCCTAAAGTTGTACCATTTTGCATGGATACAGTACCTTTATCAAACGATAATTCTCCACAAATACAACGCAAAAAGGTTGTTTTGCCACAACCATTTCGACCAACAATTGTTATTTTTTCATTTCCTTTTATTTCAAATTGAATATCTTCAAAAACTGTATCAGCCCCAAAATATTTTGAGCCATGACTTACTTGATATAACATATAACACCTATAGTTTAATATCTACGATATGCTTTGCAAAACGTTTATTTTCTGGTGGAAGTTCCATATAACTTGGTGCAATAGCAGTACATAAATATTCATGTGGATGATTCGCTATTGGTAACATCGTATCTTCAAAAGGAACATATTGTGTTGGATAAATATCATCATATTTGAAGATAAATGGTTTAAATGGACTCTTCCATACCCAAGTTAAATCAAAACCAATATATTCTTTATTTGTATCTTTACGACATTTATCCCCATATGCCCATGCATTTTTCATAATACGTCCTTTAAGTTTTTTGGCATTCATATGAAAAACATTATCACAAATGATTTCAGGAACCATTAATGCTTGATTTGCTAAGCGATATGGTAAATCGATAAATTTATTTGTTGTGCAATAATCATATACAAAGACATCAACAAAGATACCATCACAACCATCATATCCTGTACAACGATTGCTTAATAATGTATTTACTTCTTTTAGATAAGTACCTTTTTTTCTAATTTTCATTCCTGGTATAAGTACATTGTATCTTCTATCACTTGCAAAGCATTGAGCAACATACTTATCTGGTAAATCCGTCTTTACTACTTCTCTGAAACGATCAAAATCTTCACGCATCATGGAAATATCCGCATCATCATCCCATGGAATAAAACCTTTATGTCTAACTGCCCCTAGGGCTGTTCCACCATTTAAAAAATAGGGAATGTTATGTTTACGACACAATGCATCAATATCCTTTAACATTTCTAAAAGTACAACATGTACATCATGCACAGTAATTTTTGTGCCATCAGGATTTGTTTTTAATACATATTCTTCCATTCCCTATTTCCTCATTTTATTTTTATCAGAACATTAAGTTACGTGGTGTACGTGCAAATGGAATAACATCACGAATGTTTTGCATTCCTGTTACATACATCACTAGTCTTTCAAAACCAAGACCAAAGCCAGCATGTTGACAACCACCATATCTTCTTAAGTCTAGATACCATGAATAATTTTCTTTATTCATTCCTAGTTCGTCCATACGTGCTTCTAAGACATCTAGTCTTTCTTCACGTTGTGATCCACCAACTAGTTCACCAACTCCTGGCACTAAACAATCGACAGCCGCAACAGTCTTTCCATCATCATTCTGTCTCATATAGAATGCTTTGATATCTTTTGGATAATCTGTTAAGAAAACTGGTCCCTTAACAACTTTTTCCGTTAAATATCTTTCATGTTCAGTATTTAAATCCATACCCCATTCGATATTAGAGTTTTCAAATTCAACACCATCTTCAACAGCTTTCTTTAAAATTTCAATACCTTCTGTATAAGGCATTCTTCTAAATTCACTGTTACGAACATGTTTCAATCTTTCTTCTAATGTTGTATCAATTCTTTCATTAAAGAATTTCATTTCTTCAGGACATGTTTCATATACATAGTCGATACAGAACTTAATCATATCTTCGATTACATCCATATCAAATTCAAGATCAGCGAATGCCATTTCTGGTTCAATCATCCAGAATTCAGCTAAATGGTTTGTTGTATTAGAATTTTCTGCTCTAAATGTAGGACCAAATGTATATACATCTCTAAATGCTAAAGCAAAAGCTTCTGCTTGTAATTGGCCAGAAACAGTTAAAGAAGCGTGTTTTCCAAAGAAGTCTTCTTCATACTTACCATCTTCTCTAGTTGTTACAGTAAATGTTTCACCAGCACCTTCAGCATCAGCACCTGTAATTTCTGGTGTATGAACATATACGAATCCTTGTTCTTGGAAGAATGTATGAATAGCCATTGCTAAACAAGAACGTACACGGAATACAGCAGAGAAAGTATTTGTACGTGGTCTTAAATGTCCGATTTCACGAAGATATTCAAATGAATGTCTCTTCTTTTGTAATGGGAATGAACCATCACAACTTCCTTCTAATACTATTTCTGTCACTTGAATTTCAAATGGTTGTTTATTTTCTGGAGTAGGAACATATTTACCTGTAACACTAATTGCAGTTCCAGTTAAATATTTACTAACTTCACCATAATTTTCTAAATCTTCACTATATACAAGTTGTGCATTTTGAAAATATGTACCATCATTTAGTGCAATAAAGCCAACATTTTTACCTGCTCTATTTGTACGAATCCATCCTTGTAAAGTAACATATTCTATTTGATCTTTTTCTAAATCTGTACCAGATGTTAGTTCATATAATTCACGAACTGTTGTCTCCATCAACATATATTTATCCCCTAAAATTACCTTTCCATAGAATTTGCTTCAAATACTAACTCTTGAATACTTGAAACAACATCAACTGATTTAACATAAATTCCTTCAGGAACAGAGAAATGTTCACTCGTAAAGCTAACAAATCCTTTAATTCCATTGTCAATCAAGTAATCTACTGTTTCTTGTTCACGACCTGAAATACATAAAATCGCAATTCTGCATCCTTCAGGTTTATATTGTGGTAAATCTTTTAATGCATATACAGGAACACTTGCTCCTGTTACTTTTTCAGGAAAAGCATCAAATGCACATACGATTTCACCAACTACATGGTTCCAGTGATTGTAGTTTAATAATGCTTTACCAAGGTTACCACAACCAACTAAGATAATCTTTTCATCAAAGTTCATTCCTAATTGGTCTCCAAAAACTTTAATTAAATCGGCTACGTTATAGCCATATCCTTGTTTACCAAGATTTCCTAAAAAACTAAAATCACGACGAATTGTTGTAGATTCAATTGAAACAAAGTTAGCTAATTCTCTAGACATGACTCTTTCAACACCTTGAGCTTGCAACTTTCGTAATGCTTTTAGATATACAGGATATCTTTGTAATGTTGCCTTAGGCACTTGTTTTTTATTTTCCATAATTCATCACCATATATGTTAATATTTTAGCATAAATATATTTATTGTGAAATATTTATTAATTTTCACCAGGCATAAGCATGTTTGGATCTGCAGCAGCGTTTAAATCACCAAATTCTTTATGATTATATGCAATTTGTCCACTAGCTCCAATCATTGCTGCATTATCTGTACAACACCATAGT
>CAVCUC010000076.1:0-8879 GCA_963605225.1 bacterium | reverse complement strand
CTAGCCATGAAGACAGCTAAAAGAATGTTTGTTAATTTCTTCATTATTTTCCTCCTAGATTTTTAAAGCAAAAAATCTTTTCCATTATATAACTTATTTTTAATTTCACAAAAATATATTTTTTAATATTTTCACAAATAGTACTATATTTTCGGTTGTTATATACGATAAATTCAATAAAATAGATATGTTAGAAATCCTGGAGAAAACTATGTTAAGAGATAAGTACAAAGATGGTATTACTATTGATGAATTAGCTGATATTCATCCTTCTTTATATATTTTAGTAGATGTGCGTGATCAAACATCTCATGAATATGGGTCTATACCTAATTCTATTTGTATGCCTAATATCTTAGAAGAAGCTTTAGAACATAAATTAGATAATTCTAAAACATATATTTTATATTGTATGAATGGTAGAAATAGTATCAGCTTAGTCTATGAATTAGTTCGACTAGGTTATGATGCGATTGATTTATTAAACGGATATTCAGGATACTTAGAAAAATCCATGTCTTTTTTTGATGATTCTATTCAATATAAAGCAGAAAGAAGTATTATCAAAACTTATCATAAAGAATTGTTATCACCATTTCTTAGAGCATTAGATAAATATCAATTAATCCAAGAAGGAGATAAGATTGCTGTATGTATCTCTGGCGGTAAAGACTCTATGGTTATGGCTAAATTATTCCAAGAAGTACACAAATTCACCAAAGTTAAATTTGATCTTGTATTTTTAGTTATGGACCCAGGTTATAGTGATTTAAATCGTAAAGTGATTGAATATAATGCAAAAGTATTAGGAGTACCGATTACTATATTTGAATCTCGTATTTTTGATGTTGTTTATAATATGGAAAAATCCCCATGTTACATCTGTGCAAGAATGAGAAGAGGTCATCTATATAACAAAGCGAAAGAATTAGGTTGTAATAAGATTGCCTTAGGGCATCATTATGATGATGCTATTGAAACGATTTTGATGAGTATGATGTATGCTGGTCAAATCCAAACAATGATGCCAAAACTAAAAAGTGAACATTTTGAAGGTATGGAACTCATTCGTCCACTATATTTAATCCGTGAAGAAGATATCATGAAGTGGCGTGATTACAATAACTTACATTTCATTCAATGTGCATGTCATTTTACAGATACATGTTCATCATGTAGAGAAGATGGAACATCTAACTCAAAACGTATGGAAACGAAAAAATTAATTGAAGAATTAAAGAAAACTAATCCAGTTATTGAAAAGAATATCTTTAAAAGCGTGGAAAATATAAACTTACATAATATTATTGCCTATAAAACAGATGATGGTTGGCATAATTTCTTAGATGACTACGACAAATCAAACAAAGAAAATCACTAAGAACGTTAAAAATGTTGTTTATACACCTAAAAACATAGTAAAAAATGTTATAATTCACCTGCAAAACATAGTAAAAAATGTTGTAGGTGATTATGCTAAGAAGAAAAATAGAGCTTTATTTAGAGACATGGAAAAATAGAAATCATAAACCTTTAATCATTAAAGGTGCTAGACAGATAGGTAAAACAACTTCTATCTTAAATTTTGCTCGTCGTAATTATTCGAGTGTGATTTATATTAACTTCTATGAAAGTCCAGAATATAAACAAATATTTAATGATGGTTATGGTGTAGATAATATTATTCATAATCTATCTTTTATGCGTCCAGATTTACAATTTATACCAAATAATACATTAATCTTCTTTGATGAAATACAAGAATACATGGATGCGACTACATCACTTAAGTTCTTTTCAATTGATGCTAATTATGATGTGATTTGTAGTGGTTCTTCACTTGGTGTTAAATATAAAAATGTAAGTAGTGTTAGTGTAGGATATAAAGAAGATCTTGAGATGTTTTCTTTAGATTTTGAAGAATTTTTATGGGCTAATGGCTATAGTGATGAACAAATTAATACTTTACTTATCGATAATATTCTTAAACTAAAACCTTATTCATCTTTAATTCTTAATCAAATGAATAAATTATTTATGGATTACATCATTGTGGGTGGAATGCCTGCTATCGTAAATCATTATATTGAAACAAAAACTTTCAGTAATTTATTAGATATGCAAAAACAATTATTAAAAGACTATGATGACGATATCGGTAAATATGCTAATGGTTTAGAATCTTCTAGGATTAGAAATATGTTTAGACATATTGCTCCACAACTTGGTAAAGATAATCATAAATTTCAAATTACTAAACTAGGTCATGGTGCTCGTTCATACCAATACAAAGGCTGTGAAGAATGGTTGAGTGATGCTGGTGTAATTAATACCTGTTATTGTTTAAATCAATTAGAACTACCTTTAAAAGGAAATGAAAACCAAGAAAATTACCGCATTTACTTTAGTGATACATCTTTATTACTAGCTTCATTGGATGATGAAAGTCAGAATGATTTACGTTTAAATAAAAATCTTAATGTATATAAAGGTGCTTTATATGAAAACTTCTGTGCTGAAGCATTACGTAAACAAGGATATGAATTACATTATTATCGAAGTGAAGATTCTAGAACTGAATTAGATTTCTTACTTCGTATAAAAGATAATATTGTTCCTATAGAAGTAAAAGCAGGTAAATCAAAAGCTAGATCATTATCTGCAGTGATTAATGATGATTCTATACCATTCATACAATATGGTATTAAGTATTCTATGAATAATATTGGTGCAGAAAATCATATCATTACATTACCTTACTTCACTTTATTCTTATTAAAACAAGTTATTAGTGAAATGAATGATACTCCATTACAAGATTATATTCATTCATGCATATAAAAAGCCCACTTGAAGTGAGCTTTTTTACTTTACTATGCTTGATTATTCTTCTGTTTCTTGAGTTTCAGTAGTTTCAGGTTCACCTAATTCTTCATCAGTTACAGGTTGTACACTTTGTACATCTTCTTCGTCATCTTCTGCCTCAACTATAGCAACATTAGATACTTTCTTATCATCACCAACACTAATGAGTCTTACTCCTCTAGCTCCTCTACTATAAACAGATACTTGAGTTAATGAGATACGAATGACAATACCATCATTTGTAATAATCATACAGTCTTCATCACCTTGTACAGCTTTTAAGCATACAAGGTTACCAGTCTTTTCATTAACTGTTAGAGCTTTAACACCCTTTGCGCCACGGTTTGTTGAGCGGAATTCTTCAAGTTCAGATAGTTTACCATAACCATTTTCTGTAACAGTTAATACTTTACTACCTTCTTCACTTGTGGCCATACCGATAACAACGCCACCATCTAAGTTAGCACCTTTGACACCAACTGCTGTACGACTTAATGGTCTTAAAGTATCTTCATTGAAACGAACAACTTTACCATTAGATATCGCAATCAATATGTCCGCATTACCTTTAGTACCTTTAACGAATGCTAATTCATCACCATCATTAAGTTTTAAGGCAATCTTACCATTCTTATTGATGTTATAGAATTCTTCTACTGTAGTTCTCTTTACTAAACCTTTTCTTGTGACAAAGAATAAGAATTTAGCTTCATCATCTCTACCATATGGAACTAAAGCTTTAACACTTTCTTCTTTATCTAGAGATAATAAGTTAACAATAGGTAATCCTTTAGATGTTCTGCTATATTCAGGAACATTGAATCCTCTAATACGGTATACACGACCTAAGTTTGTGAAAATCAATAAATTATCATGTGTTGATAAACTTACAAATTGATCAATCACATCATCTTTATTTAATTCCATACCCTTGACACCTTTACCGCCTCTATTTTGAACACGGTATGTATCACTAGCAATTCTCTTAATATATCCATTGCTAGATAGAGTAATCATAATATCTTGTACTGGAATTAAGTCTTCATCTTCCATTGAAGCATCTGCTTCAATAATTTCACTACGTCTAGGATCACTATACTTCGCTTTGATCTCTGTTAATTCATCTTTAAGAATCTGATGAATTCTTTCTTCGTGAGCTAAGATATCTTTATAGTCCGCAATCTTAATTAATAAGTCTTGGTATTCATTTTCAATCTTTTCACGTTCTAGACCTGTAAGTCTTCTAAATTGCATATCTAAGATTGCTTTTGCTTGAATTTCATCTAATCCAAAACCATCCATTAATCTTGGCATAGCTTCATTTGCATCAGCAGAATTACGAATTGTATGAATGATTTCATCTAAGTTATCAACCGCAATTCTTAATCCTTCTAAGATATGTGCTCTAGCTTCTGCTTTCTTTAAATCATATTGTGTACGTCTTGTTAATACTTCTTTTTGGAAAGTAATGTAACCTTTTAATAATTCTTTAATACCAACTAGTTTTGGTACACCATTGAATAAAACGACGTTATTTACAGCAAAGTTAGATTGTAAAGGTGTTAAACGATACAATTGATTTAAGATAACTTCGGGTTGAACATCTTTACGTAACTCTAATACAATACGAATACCGTTCATATTAGATTCATCACGTAAATCCGTAATTCCTTCAATATTCTTTTCTCTAGCTAAATCAGCAATTCTTTTTACAAGCATTGCTTTATTAACCATGTAAGGTAATTCCGTTACAATAATTCTTGGTTTACCATTAGGAAGTTCATCAATAGTTGTTTTCGCTCTCATGATGACAGAGCCTTTACCTGTTTCAAATGAATTTCTAATGCCTGATCTACCTAAAATATATGCTCCTGTTGGAAAGTCAGGTCCCTTCATATATTGCATCAAATCCGCAATAGTCATTTCAGGATTATCCATCATTGCTTTAATCGCATCAATTGTTTCACCAAGGTTATGTGGGGCAACATTCGTAGCCATACCTACGGCAATACCACTAGAACCATTTACGATTAAGTTAGGGAATCTAGAAGGAAGAACTGTAGGTTCTTTTTCTTCACCATCATAGTTATCTTGCATATCTACTGTTTCTTTATCTAAGTCTCTTAGCATTTCAACAGCGATTTTAGACATACGTGCTTCAGTGTAACGCATAGCTGCAGCACCATCTCCATCCATAGAACCAAAGTTACCATGACCATCAACTAAAACACTTCTCATGTTCCAATTTTGAGCCATATAAACTAATGCTCCATAAATAGAGCTATCACCATGAGGGTGATATTTACCCATGGTATCTCCGACAATACGAGCACATTTACGATATGGTTTATCAGGACCATTATTCATTTCATGCATCGCATATAATATTCTTCTTTGAACTGGTTTTAATCCATCTCTAACATCAGGTAAAGCACGAGCGACAATAACTGACATAGAGTAATCTAAGAAGTCTCTTTTAATTTCTTTTGTTAATTCTGTTTCTGTGATATTTCCTGGGTCAAATTCACTTTCATCAAATTCCATAAATTCATCTTGTGCCATTTATTCGACCTCCTTAAATATCAAGATTTTCTACAAAGTTCGCATTTTCAACGATAAAGTTTCTTCTAGGTTCTACTTCTTCACCCATTAACATACTAAATGCTTGATCAGCAGCTTCTGCATCATCTACAGTTACTCTGATTAATGTTCTGTTTTTAGGATCCATTGTTGTTTCCCATAATTGAGAAGCATCCATTTCACCTAGACCTTTATAACGTTGAATACCTAACTTATCACCCATTTGGGCTTTAATTTCTTCTAATTGTCTATCAGTATATGCATAACGCACTGCATTACCTTTTTGTACTTTATATAGAGGTGGTTGAGCAATGTATACAAATCCACCTTCAACTACAGGTTTTAAGAAACGATAGAAGAATGTTAATAATAAAGTACGAATATGAGCACCATCGACATCGGCATCGGTCATGATAACAATCTTGTGATAACGAAGTTTAGATGTATCGACTTCATTTAAAATACCGCAACCAAATGCTGTAATCATAGAACGAATTTCAGCATTATCGTATATCTTATGTTCTCTTGCTTTTTCTACGTTTAAGATTTTACCTCTTAAAGGAAGAATTGCCTGGAAGTGTGAATCTCTACCATTCTTAGCACTACCTCCGGCAGAGTCTCCTTCGACGATATAGATTTCAGAAATTGTCGCATCTTTACTAGAACAATCAGATAATTTACCAGGTAATGAACCAATTTCTAAGGCACTCTTTCTTCTTGTTAGTTCTCTAGCTTTTTTAGCAGCCATACGCGCTTTAGACGCAACACTTGCTTTATCAATAATCACCCTAGCTTCATCAGGATTTTCTAATAAGAATCTTTCAAATTGTGTTCCAAATATATCAGACACAATCTTTCTTACTTCACTATTACCTAATTTAGTTTTTGTTTGTCCTTCATATTGAGGATCAGGATGCTTAACACTGATAACTGCTGTTAATCCTTCTTTACAGTCTTCAGAAGATAAGTTTTCATCCTTTTCTTTTAATAATCCATTATCTCTAGCATATTTATTAATAATACGTCCTAATGCTAAGCGGAAACCTTCTTCATGTGTTCCACCTTCACCAGTGTTGATATTATTACAGAATGTATAAACATTAGGATTATATCCATCGTTGTATTGCATTGCAATTTCACATTCAATACCATTTTCATGTCCTTCACAATAAATGATATTTTCATGAATAACATTCTTATTCTTGTTTAAATATTCAACATATTGTTTTAATCCACCTTCAAAATGGAATGTATGTGATTTCTTATCTTCATCTTCTTGTCTTTCATCATTAAAGATAATACGAATACCTTTATTTAAGAACGCTAATTGTCTTAAACGATCTCTTAATATTTCATATTCATAAACTGTTGTTTCTTTAAAGATTAATGGATCAGCTTTAAATTTAACTAATGTTCCATGTTTACTAGGATCACATTCACCTATTATTTTTAATGAAGAAACTGGATGACCACCTTTTTCAAAGCGAATATTATAGATTTTTCCTTCATGATAAACACTCGCTTCTAGCCACTCACTTAACGCATTAACAACAGATGCACCTACACCATGTAAACCACCTGATACTTTATAAGCACCACCACCGAATTTACCTCCGGCATGTAATACTGTAAAAATCGTTTCAATTGTAGATTTACCTGTCTTTTCATTCATACCAGTAGGCATACCACGACCGTTATCTTCAACAGATACTACATTATCTTTATCTACAGTAACTGTAATCGTATTAGCATAACCTGCTAAAGCTTCATCGATACCGTTATCTACAATTTCCCATACTAAATGGTGTAAGCCTTTAGAACTTGTTGAAGCAATATACATACCAGGTCTTTTTCTTACTGCTTCTAATCCATCTAAAACCTGAATATCTTCATCTCCATAAGAATGCGTAACTTTTGTTTCAAAATCAGCTTCTTCCTGTGGAATTTCTTTTATTTCATCACTCATCACAAGTCCTACCTTTCTTTACAACTTTCCCTTGTTTTACAACATATTCACTTCCTACAGTATTTTTTAAAGCTATAGGAATATCCGTTGAAGTAATTAAGCATTGATATGGTCCCTTCACAATATCAATTAATCTTGTTGCTCTAGTTTGGTCTAATTCACTTAATACATCATCTAGAAGTAATATTGGCTTCTTATGTGTTTTTTCTTCAATATAAGAAAGCAAAGAAATTTTAAAAGCCAACATTGTCATTCTCTTTTGACCTTGACTAGCAACAGTCAATAGATTCTTATCATTCATGCAATACAAGATATCTTCACGATGTATTCCTACTGTAGTTACATGAGATTCCAAATCTTTCTTTCTAGATAATTCATATAATTTTTTTAAGTTATTTTCTAAATCATCTAATTCAACACAAGATAAATAATTAATTTTTACTTCACTATCATCATCAGAAATCATTTGATATGTAGTAATCATATTTTCATTAATATGATGAATAAACTCATTTCTTTCTCTAATGATTGTCATTTCTTCCTGAATCATTTGACTATCAATTACATTCAAATAGTTTTCATCAGGTCTAAATTCTTTTAATATCGAATTTCTATTTTTTAATAGATTTTGATATCTTGTTAAAGCTCCTAAGTATTGAGGAGAGACCTTTGTAATTTCTTGGTCAATTAATCTTCTACGTATACGAGGAGAATCTTTAAAGATACTCAAATCATCTGGAGAAAATAGAACTGTATTCAATAAACCTATAAATTCACTTGTCTTTTTTATTGGCACTTTATTTACTAATAAATTTTTACCGTTTTGATGAATGATAGCTTCAATTCTTTTTTCTCTTTCATCTTCATAGATGCAACTAATTCTTGCGTAGTCTTTACCATGCATAATTAATTCTTTATCATCATGAATTCGATATGATCTTGTTAAAGAAAGATAAATTAGACTTTCTAGTAAGTTTGTTTTTCCTTGAGCATTATTTCCTGTAATAATATTCATTCCAGGATCTAATTCTATTTCTTCTGCTTCATAATTTCTAAAGTGAAATAATTGCAGTTTTTTTATCTTCATTCAATTTCAAACTTTCTGCCATTAATGACAATTACATCTTTAGAATATAATTTTCTGCCAGGTCTATTTTCTTTTTCACCATTTACAGTAATTTTTGCGTCATTTAAAAAGAGTTTAGCTTCTCCACCAGTATTCACAAGTCCTACAAATTTGATGAATTGAGAAAGCTTAATATACTCTGTTTTTATTGATACCATAAAGTGAAAATCCTTCCTTTTCAAAATCCATAATATTATACCATAAAATAGAGTATTTATCACTTGTTACAGAGCTTATTCAAGCGATTATTTAACCCATTTTTTCAATCGAGTAGGAGGGAAAATTAGATAAATTTTCCCGACCTCTCACACCACCGTGCGTACGGTTCCGTACACGGCGGTT
>CAVCUC010000075.1:0-9158 GCA_963605225.1 bacterium | reverse complement strand
CCTTCCTTCAATCCTGTAATAGTAGCTATAGTATTGTTCCATTTTTCTGTTTCAGATTGTTCAATTTTTACTATATCTTTTTTGCTAAATCTAGATAGCTCCCATTCTTGTTTATAAGAACAGTCAATCCAATTTCCAGTCCCGTATAAAGTAATTGTTTCTCCAACTTTAATTGTATATGTTCCACCATTTGTTACCATGATTTCATCATCTTCAGTTGGTTCTTCTGTTTCTACTTCAACTAAATCTGTTACTTCTACTGAAATTTCTTTTGTAGCTAATACTGTTTCTTCCGCATCTAATACTTCAGCGTCAAAGTTATATGTACCGTTTACCTTTACATCAAATACATAAGATTTACCATCTTCTGCTGTTAGTTCTTCATTTAATGCATAGTTACCTGCATCAATGTTTTCAACTAAATCATCGTTATTTGCGAAATCTAAGTAAACTTCATCATCAGTAGTTAATGTGATTGTTAATGTAGCACTTGATAAATCTTCACTATATGTAAGATCATAACGAATATCTTCACTATAATCTTTTTCTTCTACTTCAGTTTCATCCTCTAATGTATCGATTTCTGCATCAATGATTTCTTCTTCCTCAGTTGTTTCTTCTACAACTGGTGTTTCTGTTGGAGTAGGCGCTTCAGTTACTGTCACTTCAGGAGTAGCTGTTGGTTCAGTTTCAACTGTTGCTTCTATTGTAGCAGTAGGTTCTGCTGTAGAAATAGGAGTTTCTACTGGAGATTCTGTAACTACAGGTTGTTCCGTTGCTACTACAGTAGGTTCTAAAGTCACCTCAGGAGTAGGAGCTAGTGTAGCTTCTGGTGTAGAAACAACTTCTTGTTCTACTTCTACTGGAGTTTCTTCAACAACTTCAGTAACACTTTCTTCTACTGGTGCTTCAGGAGTTAGAGTAGATTCAACTACTTCACTTACATTTTCTTCTTGAGAAAGTTCTGTATCTTCTGCAGAAACATTTGAGAAATGAGTGCAAGTTAATACCATCAATCCTGATAAAGCAATTTTAGTTAACTTTGATAACTCTTTTTCTAAAATCTTCTTTTCCATATTCCTTATCTTCCTTTCTTCAAAATCTTGTTTCCATCAATGGATATCGATTTATCATTGATTTTCCAATCTAAATTCGTTTCTTCATTGATTACTGCTGTAATCACGTCTTCATGTTTACCAGGTTCTAATGAATCAATATCTTCATTCTTTAAGATGATTGCTGTACCATGGGTAACATTTACTTTGTTTGTTTCAATCTTGATTTTCTCTTTCTTAGGATTTTTATATCCTAAACTTACCGTAAAACTTCCATCATCATTTCGATATGCACTATTCACTTGTAAGTTCACATCTTGTTTTGTTTTTGTGACATACCAATATGTTCCTAGCAATCCGAATGTTACTAGTAAGAGAGGAATATACATATCATTCTTTGATTTCTTCGCCGCTTCTGGAGTTTCTTCATCCACAATTGTTGTCGTATCACCATCATCGCTATTATCTTCGGCATACAATTTTTGTGGAATAAATAAGCACAGTAGCAACAAAATCATAATTACTTTTTTCTTCACATTTCTCTCTCCTTCCTTTTAGCTACTTTCATTGTAGTTTGTCGCGGTTATATTTCGGTTATATGGAAATATTTTTAAAACTTAATTTTCAAGAATTTCTTATCGCTATACTTTTATACTAGTCTTTATAGTGTCTTCCTACTATTACGTTATGAATGAATCACGTTACACACATTGCATTATTACAAAATGACTTGTGATGTTTATTTCCACACAAAAAGGAGCTTTCGCCCCCAATTCGTTATTTTTCTAAATAATATCTTGTTCCACCTTGGTCAGTATCATATGTCCAAGTAATAGAATCTACTACTTTATCTTGTTCTGTGTCATATACAACAAAGCTAATACCAGGTCGATCGTTTGTATATTCAACATTATCCACTAAGATATCACTATAAGTTTCATCTTGATTGCTAGAAATATATACATAATGACCATTTATACTACTTTCCAAGTATTGTGCTTCACTATCTGATACATTTGTGTCTAATAACTTACCGTTTTGATATACCCCAGTGATATAGGAATGAATGCCATCCAATCCTAACTTCTTTAGCCCTTTAACATAATCACTATACTTTGTTTCATCTAAATAGCTACTTGTGATAAGTACTGTATATTTATCATCTTGTATAGCATCAATATATGCATCAAAATCAGTAATATTCATTAGATAAGAATCACCACTTGCATAAATTAAATTCCATTTATCTAGAGTAGTCGCTTGTACAGATTCTATACCATGCACTGTAGCATAGTACTTGTTCACCCATAATAAACGATAAGCTGAAATATCTCCTAAACCATAATATGGATTATAAGAAGTCTCGAATTCACTATTTAATGTATAAATCACTGGATTTACATTTCCTTCACTCTTTTGTTTTGCTACATAAGCTTCACGTTTTTGGTATTGATAACGCGTATAGAATAAATCAGGTAATGTTCTTAAATAATTGAATGATGTAAATAATAGAAGACTTGCCAATAAGACATTTACATACATCTTGATATTCTTTTCGTTACAAACTAAATAAATTGGAATGCATGTACCAATAATTAATAGTGTAGTTGCGCCAAACATAGAACGATCAAATAATACTGGTACAGGAGATAAAATAATCGCAAATACAGCCGCTATACCACATAGTGTATAAAATACAGAATACGTAATCTCTTCTTTTTTCTTGTGACACGTAATTGCTAAAGCAATACCTATCGCAAATAGTACAAATAATACAAGTTGACCTTTTTCTAATACATCTAAGAAGCCATTAAAATCATGTATCAAATCATACATCTTTCCATTTGTACTAACAAAGTCTTGTGCTCTTACTTTATTACCAGGTGCTAAAACCATTACTAGAAAGCCTATAATAGATCCTACTAGTCCTACTAACATCCATGAATGTATCTTTTCTTTCTTATATAATCTATAAGCTAGAATAAATAAAATCATTAGGATTAAAGCTCCACCTGTATTTTCATTCGTCCATCCTGCAATAATCCCACCTAGTAACATGAATATGACTTTATGCTTACTTTCAGAAGATAAACGATATGGTAAAAGGAAACGTAATACAATCGTTGTTGTCCACAAGTAGTTACATGATCCTGTTTCCCATAAGACAGTTTGCCCAAATAAAGGAACACATAAAAATACTAATAAGCAAATAATGATATAAAGAAGAACATGTTTCTTTTCTGTATCTTTTGTTACATGTAAATAAATTAAGTATGTAAAATACACAAAGCATAGAGAATTACATATATCAAAGATCATCTTAGGCATTGCTAAAAAGATTCTTGCGATAATATGAGCAACACTTCTTCCAGTCCATGTCATATATTGAATATATTCTCTTTTGAATATATCAATTAGTCCTGAATGAATTTGATATCCTAAATCATCTGATGTAGTAACAACTAATAAATTCAAAATAAATATGAGTATAAATTCTACTAGCATAACCACATTCATTGGTTTTTCTAAATACTTTTTAATCTTCTGTTGCATTTGTCTCTCCAGTCAAATCTGTTTCATCTGGTACATAGTCTTTATTCACTCTTAGAACAACCCATGTATTATTTTCAAATATCTTTTCGAAATATCCCTTATGTTCTAATTTAGCATATGTTTTTTCATACCAACCACGTTCATCATAGATAGATAATGTATTACTCATAATGACATATTCAGCACCACTATCATTTACAACACTATATAACTTGGAGAAGTCCGCATCATCTTCAATACTTCCATCTCCTCCATACATCTTAGTTGGATAGAACATTAGTACAAGGTCTCTATTTTCACCATAGTTTTCTTCTGCTAAAGCTGTTCTAAAATCTGTTGAACTAAATGATAAAACTATATTTGGCACATACCCTTTAATACTAATATCTTGTGAAAGAATTAGTGGTTCATTACCTTCACTAGCTAAATGACTACTTACATAATCATATAGTTCCCATGAATCATCTGTTACTTTATGTTCAAAGTTATAGCCTTCTGTTGGTGGTTCTAGTGGTTTACTATAGGCAACAGTTAAACTGTTATATGCCATTGGATAAGAAATCATTCCTGCGACAAGCATTCCACCATAAGCTAAGCCATAATTTACATATTTTAATGGTGTAATATGTTCAAAGTTTTGAATCATAAACGTCATCACAAATGGATTAATGAGTAAATCAAATGCACGTGCATAAGCTCCTGCTGTTAAATAAGTAGCTATAGCAGGACATACTAATGGATTTAAGAATAATGCAATAATCACAAGTAAGAAGAACTTATATTTTGTATGATATTTATAGTTAACACATTGTCCAATTAATAAGATATAAAATATGATATTTCTTACTAGTTCATTATGATCTAGATGTGTTGTTAGATTTACCCCCATATCATCTATACTTCTTACCGCAAAGTAGAAGTCATAACCATACTCTGTATCTCTTTTCATAAAGGACACAACAATTAATCCAACTAGTACTACAGGCAATAATACTTTTCCTACTAAACATACTTTGTCTAGATGCTTTTGAACTAAAACTGCTATGCCAAGTAATACCACCATGATAACAAGTAGTAATCCAATGATTTTAAAGTAACTCGTTCCTAGTGGTAATGCATATAAAAGAGCATAGTGGAATACCGGCATACATGAAACAATAAAGAGTATCCAATGCTTTAATCTATCTTCATTATTGAAACACATATAGAAGAATATTCCCGCAATCATAAATGCACTTATAAAGAATCCAGAGGATGTCATACTGATAGAACCGTAATAAGTAAACATCAATGGAATAAATATCTTTTCATTCTTACTTCTTGCATACAAATAAATGAGTAACATACTTATGCCAATTGCTGCAGTACGGATTGTATTACCAAAGAAAGCAAGTGTTGTATTGAAGTAATTAGAATAATATGGTGAAAGAATTAAAATCGTTAAAACAATACCAATAGCTTTAAACCACTTTTGATATAGTACATTCACACTATTTGTTACAACATTACCTAGTGTCATTCCATATAAGATTGTTGCACCCCACATATATATAGGTGTTAATGACTCGCTAATATTAAATAAAGAGCGAATAGCGCGAAGAATCATACTCCAAAAATAGTAATAACCTACATAGTCATGTATTGGATAAAGTTTATTCAAATACTCACCTGAAGCATAAACTTGATGAGCAAAATAAGAACTAGAGCTACCTTCAATAACTTGGCTTAAATAACTAACTGTATCAAAATATGTATTATTGGTTGTAAATTTACTAGAAGAAATACATAAGACTACAGTAATAAATATCCCTACAGCTAAGCTAGATAAATTCACTAACTTTGGTAATACATTTACTCTTAACAAAGGACAAAGTACTATACCTAAAACAAGTAATATCCAAAATAGCATATAAGCACTATCTGTAGTACCACCAGTTCCTAGATTAAAATAAATAAAAATCTGGAATATTGCCAAAATAAAGAATATTCCTAATACAGTACAATCTATCTTTCTTAATGGTTTGATATATTTTTGAAATATCTTCCCATAAAAATATCCGCTTAAAAATATAACGATATTTGCTAGTACAGATAATGAAATTAAATCTGTATTCCAATTTGCAAAATAGTATCCAATGCTATTCATAATTCTTCTCCAACTCCCGTTTATTATAACATTACATATTTAGCGGTTTAAAGATATATACCATATTGCGCCAAGAATACCTAAAATAATGCTTCGAAAGTAACAAAAACAAATAAAAACTTGGTAATCCTAATACTGTCCAAAAATGTACAAAAGAGCTAGCTGCAAGCCCTACATTACTATCCCATAATGAAAAAGAACCTGAATGAAATATTTCATACATATGCGCATATACTTGAATCACTTGGTCTGTTTCATCAACAAAAAATAAATTTATATGTTTTTCAAATACCCACATATAATTCTTTCACTCAAAAAGAAAAGACTATGGATTAATGTTCTCATAGTCTAATAATAATTATTAGTATTGATTTCTATAACTATCTGTTTACTTCTTTTTTATATTCATTATAGTCCCTAATGTATTCACTTCCATCATAATGTGTACTTGCTAAGCACAAAATAACAGAATCATTAGAAAATTCATACATCTCTTTCCAAATCATCTTCGGAATATATACACCCATCTTAGGTTTATCTAGGCAAACAATTTCTACGTGACCTAACCCATCATCTATTTTAATTTTGCTTGACCCACTAACATTAATTAAAACAAATTCTGATTCACGATTAGCATGTTGGCCACGAACCATTGTGTTATCTGTTCCATACATATAAAAAACTCTTTTAATCTCAAATGGAATATCTGCATTTCCTTCAATAGCGACTAGATTTCCTCTTTCATCACCAAGTTCTTTAAATGTTAACATTCTAAAAAATTCCATATTATCCCTCAAATGCATTTAAGCAATCAATAACATATTGTTGTTCCTCAAGTGTATAACCATTATACATAGGAATAGAAAGAACTGTTTTTGCATATTTTTCAGCAATAGCGTAATCACCTTCATGATGTCCTAAATATTCATATGCTTTAGATAAATGTGGTGGAATAGGATAATGAATCATTGTACCAATTCCTTTTGATTTTAAATATGCTTGTAATTCATCTCTTTTTGGAGAATAAATTTCATATTGATGCCAAGTATTATTAGAACCAGGCCTTGTCTTTAATACACGAATTAAAGGATTATGAATTCCTTCATTATATCTTTCAGCGATTGCGCATCTCTCAGCGTTTAGTTCATCTAAATATCCTAGCTTTACTCTTAGCATTCCTGCTTGTAATTCATCAAGTCTACTATTTGCGCCAACCACTTCGTTTTGATAATGAATCTTACTACCATAGTTTCTAAACATTCTTACAAAATCAGCAATTTCAGGATCATTTGTTGATAATAAACCTGCATCTCCAAATGCTCCTAACCCTTTAGTAGGATAAAAACTGAAGCAACCAATATCACCAATTGTTCCACAAGTTTGACCATTCCACTTAGTACCATGACTTTGCGCACAGTCTTCTACAACCTTTAAGTTATATTTCTTCGCTAAATCCATGATTGTTGTCATGTCACAACTTTGACCATATAAATGAACAGCTAAAATAGCTTTTGTTTTTGAAGTGATTTTTTCTTCTATTTTTGTTGCGTCAATATTTGCATATTCATCTGGTTCAACAAGTATTGGTGTAGCTCCATTCATTGTTATACCCATAACACATGCAATATAAGCATTTGCACTAACGATAACTTCATCACCTTCGCCAATACCTAACGCTCTAAAAGCAATCCATAAAGAATCTAAGCCACTTGCTAAACCAACACAATATTTAGCCCCGATATAGTTAGCAAATTCTTGTTCAAAAGAAGATACTTCTTTACCTAAAATATACCAACCACTTCTTAATACTTCTAAAGCTTTTGCTTCATATTCACTTGCATGTAATTCATATTGTCTCAAAAGATTATTTGCTTGTATTTCCATTTTAATTCCTTTCAAAGACCTTTTCTATAACATACAAAGGTCTATTTCTAGATTCATCTAAATTTCTCCACATATATTCACCAAGCATTCCTAACATTAACATTTGGAATCCTGATAATAGTAACATTACCACCATAAGTGATGTCCATCCAGGCAATATATCGTTATTCAATTTATCTATCAAAAAGTAAATTGCAAAAACCACACCAATTAAACTGATAAAGAAACCACTCATACTGATAAAACGTATTGGTTTATTTGAGAAAACTACAAATGTATCAATAAACAAATTGATTCTTTTAGAGTAAGTCCACATAGACTTCCCTTTTTCTCTTTCTCTTCTTGTATATTCTATTTCTGTAGGAACATATCCTAGCCAAATTAATTGTAAATATATACTAGAATTCTTTTCTTGCATTTGAACAAGTTGATTCACAACACTTTTATCAATCAAAAAGAAATCAAATCCTCTTTTAGGATAATTTGGCTCTACCCATTTGCGTACTAACTTATAGTAAGTATCCGCAAAGAAATTCTTGAGTTTTGATTCTTCTCTTCCTTTACGAACGGCTAAATTTACTAAGTTACTTTCCTTCCATGATTCAATCATTTCAGGAATTAAATCAGGTGGATCTTGTAAATCAGCACTAATAACAGCAACAGCGTCACCGCTAGCAACACTCATTCCCGCAACAATTGCCCTGAACTCACCAAAATTACGTGATAGTTTAACCACTTTTACTCGTGAATCTATTTGTTCTATTTTAAGTGCTTGTATTAATGTATCATCTTTTGAGCCATCATCTACTAATACCCATTCAAATTCAATATCTTTACATACATCAAAGACATCCCTTTGAATTACTTTATATGTCTCTGGAATATTCATTCCATTGAAATAACAAGGTGTAACAATCGAAATTTTCATCTATAAACCTTCCGAGTTAGATTGTACCATACTAACTACCTTTTTCTTTTAGAATATAGCCATAATCAGATGAAATTAAGATAAAATTAGGAAATTTCTTTTTCAGTTCGTCTAACTTAAAGTCTTCTTTTGATGCGTAAATATATTCAGGACTTTTATCTTGATGTATCTTGTAATATTCTTTTAATCTAGATAATTTAAACTTTTTATTGCTCGTCATCCATGCGCTGTATGTAGCGTATTCACTATCATTAGCTAAATATATCCAAGGTTCTTGTGACAAAACTAGTAGCTTAGCGTGATTAGGTACATTTTCTTTCACTTCTTTTAATATTGCATTGTAAGAATCATAGCTTTTCTTTTTCGCATATATTCCCTTCGCTACAGATTCTGTAATTAAGTATGTATTATCACTTGTATTTTGGTCTAAATAATAACGATGATTTCTTGCGTATACTTCTGTACCAATTTGCGTACATACTAATAGAACACATAATATTGTTTTGATATTCACTTTTTCGTTTTTTGATAAATAATTTTCAATTAAGAAGAATGAAATAAAGCCAGAAAGTGTTAATCCTAATGCTAGAGC
>CAVCUC010000074.1:0-9251 GCA_963605225.1 bacterium | reverse complement strand
GGGGGCTATATGGAAGATAAAGCAGAATATAGATATATGGCTAAGATTGTCAGAGAAATGACAAAGTATAAAGAGTTGAGAGCACAAGAAAATAAACTATATCCAAGTGAAGAAACACTATTACATTTGATTCGTCACCATGAAGGGATTAGTCAAAAAGAATTGGTAGAAGAAAGAAAAATAGATAAAGCGGCAGTCGCAAGACAACTTGTTAGCTTAGAAGAAAAAGGCTATATCGAAAGAAAAAAAGGAGAAGATTCAAGAACGAAATTCATCTATTCTACAGATAAAGCGAAGAATCTAAAACAAGAATTAATAAGCTACGAAGAAGAATTCTTTGAATGGTTAATGAGTTCGCTTGATGAACATGAGAAACAAACATTTTTTAATACATTAACTGTTTTATATTTACGTTCTAAACAAGAAAGCAGAAAAGGATTCACAACGCTTTTGAGTACTAAAGATGAATAATATATTTTGGAATTATATTTTAAAAGAAAAGAAATATCTTTTATTTATCACAATTACAGGATTAATTTATAACATTGGTTTAACCGCTACACCATATTTTGAAGGACAACTTGTTAGCTGTATTGCGGATATTTATGGTGGCTTAAAAACAAGCAATGTCATGGTATATATTGCCGAGCTATATGTACTTGTTATCTTTTTGGTACAAGTCGCAAGATACTTAAAGAGATATTATGTACGTAAATTTGGTAATGATATTAATCGTAATCTAAAGATGGATGTCTATTGGCATTTTGTTAGTCAAGTTGGTAAGAATGAAAAAGAAGACTCTGGATCTATTATGACTAAGGCAATACAAGACGCAGATGCTTGTAGTGAAGGGATAAGAAAGTTTACAACAGAAGTATTTGATACAGGAATTGCTTTGATCAGCTATGTTGTGATGCTTGCTTTATATGACTATAAATTAACGATTATTGCGATTATTTTTCAATTTGTTGCGTATATCATTGCGGATAAATTAGGCCCAATAGTAGCTAAAAATACACATATTGCTAAAAAAAGTGCAGAGGGTTTAAATGCTAGTACATTAGACCGTATCCATCTAGCAATAACTTATCGTATTTATGGTGAAGAAAGTCATATGCATGAGTTATATGAACATGATTTAAAAGACTATGAGGAAAAGACAATTCGTTCTAATTTATATGAAACTGCTTTAAAACCTTTATACCAAGTTATTTCTATGATGGGAATGGTATTTATCTTGTTTATAGGCGCAAGCAATGTAAATAAAGGGATATGGAGTATAGCTGTACTAACAACATATATTTCTTGTTTTACTAAGATGGCCACAAAGTCAGGTAATGCCGCAAAGCTATTTAATGCTGTACAAAAGGCGAAAGTCTCATGGGTAAGAATCTTTCCTATACTTACACAAGTCGATAAAGAAAAAGATAGAAAGAAACTAGATGTACAAACATTAGAAGTAAAAGATTTAAGTTATAGCTATGGTAGTAAGGAGATATTCTCTAATGTTAATTTTAGTGCTCATGCGGGAGAAATCATTGGCATTACAGGAGAAATAGCGAGTGGTAAATCTACACTTGGTAAAATGTTTCTAGAAGATAGTGGTTATCAAGGCTCGATCAAAGTAAATGGTTTAGAACTAAGAGATATAGAAAACGTATATGCAGTTACGAGTTACATGGGACATCGTTTAGAATTATTTGATGATACGATAGAAAATAATATTGCATATGGTGTTACAGGAAATATAAATCAAGTATTAGAAGAAGTAAGTATGCAGGAAGAAGTAAATTCTTTTGAAGAAGGTATACATACTAGTCTTGGTGAAGGAGGAGTAAGACTATCTGGTGGTCAACAATCTCGTATAGCTTTAGCGAGAACTTTATATCATGCTAGAGGAATACTTGTATTAGATGATCCTTTCTCCGCGTGTGATAAGATAACAGAAAGAGAAATATACAATCATTTAAGAAATAACTATAAAGATACAATCATTATTTTGATTTCACACCGTTTAGCACTATTTAAAGATTTAGATCAAGTTTTGTTTATAGGCAATGGAAGTGTAGAAGTAAGTGCACACGATGAATTATTAAAACATAATGAAAAGTATAAGAACATGTACTTACTACAGGAGGCTATATGAGAAAAGGTCATTTGCTTCAAGTATTAAAAAATACGATTAAACATAATGTATTCTTAGTCATTATTTTAATTGTAAGTATTATATTGACATTAATTTTGACACTTATTCCACCACTAATCTTAGAAAAAGGAATTAATACTTTAGTGGAAAGCCACGATTTTCCTATTTATCTTATTGTATTTTATCTTTTCGTTTTAATACTCAGTGGTGTTAGTGAAACGATACGTGAGTCTTCTATTACGATATTTGGCGAAAAAGTATTACATGAGTTAAGAAGTGAAATGAGTAAGAAGTTAAATCGTGTAGAATCATCTTACTTAATGAATCATGATGCTGGAGAAATTACAACATACTTTGTTGGTGATGTAGATACGATAGAGACATTATTTAATAATGGTGTTATCTCTATGGCGGTAGATGTATGCACGGTTATTAGTATTATCATTGTCGTTTTTACAAGAAGTATAGGGCTTGGTATTTTACTATGTATCGCTGCACCAATCTTAATGATTTATACTCGACACGTACAAAAAAAGATGCTTGTATCACAAAAAGATAATCGTAAGGCAATTGCTAAAGCTGGAGAAATCATCCCTGAAACATTAAAAAATGCATGTACGATTCATAATCTAGATGGTGAAGTATATATGAAAAATCGCTATGATTCCTTTATTCAAAAGAGTTATAAAGCAATTGAAAAAGCAAACTTTTATGATTCTATATATTCACCTATTGTGATTGTTTTTAGTGCGGTTATTATTGCGACAATGATGATACTTTCTTCGACTAGTAGTTCAATGCAAGCATTATTTAGTATGTCTGTTGGTACAGCTATGGCATTAATTACTTATGTAAACAAAGTATTTACACCATTAGAAAGTATTGGTATGGAAATACAAAATATTCAAACAGCACTAGCTGGAATATCTCAAATTAATGCTTTCTTAGATGAACCTGAAAGACAAGAAGATGATAAAACGTATACTTTTGATGATTCGAAAAATGCAGTAGATATTCATCATGTAACATTTGGTTATGATAAGGCTAAACCAATCATTCAAGATTATTCTTTAAGTGTTGCTCCACAAGAAAAAATAACAATTACCGGTAGAACAGGGACAGGTAAAAGTACATTATTCAAACTTATACTTGGTTTATATGCATGTGATAAAGGAGATATCACAATTTATGGTGTTCCTTCTATAAATATCCAGGAACAAGATAAAAGAAATATATTTGGATGTGTAGAACAAAACTTTAAAGCAACTAGAGGAACATTAAAAGATCAAATTACATTAAAAAATACTAGTATAAGTGATGAAGAAGTAATCAAGGCATTAGACACCGTGGGTTTAAAAGATATAGAACAACATCTAAATGAACCATTTGACGCAAGTGTATTTTCAGAAGGTCAATTACAACTTTTATCTATTGCTAGAGCAATCGTTAAAAATCCAAGTATTTTATTGTTAGATGAAATGACAGCGAACTTAGATGCGTTAACAGAAAAAGCGATCATGCAAGCACTTGCTAAAGCAATAGAAAATAGAACGGTATTATCAATATCTCATCGTACATATACATTGAAAAATACAAGAGAAGTAAAACTAGGAAGATTATAGAATTATAAATTTTTCAAGTGTTCAAGATTTTGAAGTAAGCAAGGAATATCTTGAGTAACAGTTTTGTAAATTATGGATAAATCTACATTGCCATATTCATGAACAATTCTATTTCTTAGTCCTTTAATGGTGCACCAAGGAATATAGAGCTAGTATGAGAAATGATGAAAGATAAATCAGTAATCATTTTATCAATGTAATAAGGTGTCTTTTTATTATTTATATATCCTTATGCCATCCTTTAATATATCGTTAAGTAATTCGGGATTATTTACAAGTTGGTCTACAGTAAGTAAATCAACTTTTTTCTTTAGTTCTTCTCGTAATGATTCTACCAAATCATAGAATTGCATTCCAGTAATAGATGAAGAAATTAACAAATCAATATCACTTGATTCAGAAGCGGTACCTTTAGCGTAAGAACCAAATAAATAACAATACTGTACATCTAATGCAGAAAAAACTTTTGTGCAAATATTGGTGATTTCTTCAATCGTTAAAATGCCATGTGTTTCATCTATAAAACCATATTGTTCTAGTTTTTGAATCATATAGTAATATTTTATGGAGTCTTGTTTATTGACATCATTTTCATAATTTTGATAAGTACGATTAGGAATTCCTAAATATTTTGAACATTCTGCTTGTGTTAGCTTTTTCTTTTTTCGTAGTTCTTTTAAATTAGTGTTCATTTTCATAATTAGATTATATCAAAATACGCAAGAATTGCGTACAAATGATTTGAAAAATACGCAAAAGTTGCGTATAAAGATTTTTATAAATACGCAATTCTTGCGTATCGGCTCAATTTGAAATACGCAATATGTAAAAATAAGAATTCTCTAATGTAATCGTTAATTATTCACACTATTATCATGTTTTATTGTTAAAATAATAGAGATAAAGAAAGGAAGGCTTTTCTTGTTTAACGATACAATAGCTGCTATCGCAACAGCGTTACCAGGAGCTGTTTCTATCATTCGAATCAGTGGAAATGATGCTTTTGCGGTATTAAATAAAATTTTTGATAAAGATTTATCTCATGAAAAAGGATATACCATTCACTATGGAACAATCTATGATGGTACAGAACCAGTAGATGAAGTGCTAGTGAGTATTTTTAAAGCACCTAGATCTTATACAGGTGAAGATGTCATCGAAATTAATTGTCATGGTGGAACTTATACAACAAAGAAAATATTAAATTTATGTTTAGGTAATGGAGCTAGACTTGCTAGAAGAGGTGAGTTTACAGAGCGTGCATTTCTAAATGGTAAGATGGACTTATCTGAAGCAGAGAGTGTAAATGATTTAATTAATGCATCAGATAAGATGAATGCTCGTAGTGCTGTGCATTCTTTAAAAGGTAGTGTGAAAAAGATACTAGAGCCACTAGTAGAAGATTTAACACAAATGATATCGAATATTGAAGTGAATATTGATTACCCAGAATATGATGATGTTCATGTATTAACAGAAGAAGAAATACTACCTAAAGCGAAAAAGTGGATTAAAGAGATTAGCTTGATTATTCAAAAAGCTGAAGAAGCGACACTTATTCGTAGTGGTATAGATACGGTTATTGTGGGTAGACCTAATGTTGGTAAGTCCTCACTTTTAAATGCATTACTAGAAGAAGATAAAGCAATTGTTACAGATATTGCTGGAACAACAAGAGACTTAGTTGAAGGTAGTGTAAAAGTAGGTAATGTCACATTAAATCTAATTGATACAGCAGGAATACATGATTCTAACGATAAGATAGAAAAGATAGGTATTGAAAAATCTAAGGAAGCTTTAAATAAAGCTCAACTTGTACTACTTGTTTTAGATAGTACAGAAGAGTTAACAAAAGAAGACTTAGAGCTATTAGAACAAACAAAGGACCGTGATCGTATCATCATTTATAATAAGAATGATGAAAAGAAGTTAGATACAGGCATTTCAATTAGTGCTAAAAATCATGAGATTGATGAATTAATTCATGCAATAGAAGAAAAGTATGAAAAAGAGATACAATCTGCAGAAAGTGATACATTAAATAACGAAAGACAGATTGGTTTAGCTAGAAATGCTAAAAATGCTATGCAAAATGCAATCTATGCATTAGAGTCTGGGGCTGAACTAGACTTAGTCACAATTGATTTACAAGAGTGTTACTATGCATTAAAAGAAATTACAGGTGAAACAAGTAGAGAAGATTTACTAGATGAAATATTTAGTAGATTCTGTTTAGGAAAATAAGATGATTAAAAACTATATCGATACACATGCACATATTTTTTCAAGTGAGTTCAAAGAAGATTTTCATGATGTTGTAAGTAGAGCAAAAGAAGCTGGTGTTTATCGCATCATGATTATTACAACAGAAGAAAATGAAGCTTTAGAAGCGATTGAATTTGCTAAAGGCGATCCAATGCATTATCAAGTTGCGTATGGTATTCATCCCGAATTTATTCATGATGTTACAGAAGAAAAGATGCATAAATTAGAAGAAATTATCGCAATGCCTGAGATTAGTGCTGTTGGGGAAATAGGCATGGATTTGCATTATGAAAGTGAATCACGTGAAGCACAAAAAGAATTATTCATTAATCAAATAGAACTTGCAAAAAAGTATAACAAACCAATTCTTGTACATAGTCGTGATGCAATGCAAGATACATATGACATCATGAAGGCGCATCACACAAGAGGATTATTACATTGTTTCTCAGGTAGTGCAGAAATGGCTATAGAATTTACAAAACTAGGCTATTATATTGCTTTAGGAGGAGCTGCTACATTTAAAAATGCAAGACACGCATTAGAAGTATGTAAGGCGATTGATTCTTCCTACTTGTTAAGCGAAACAGATTGTCCATATATGGCGCCAGTACCACTACGAGGAACGCGTAATGAACCTTGTAACATTCCTTATATTGTAGAAGTATTAGCGAAGACTAGGGGTATTAGCACAGAAGAAATGGCAAATATCATTGATGAAAACTATAAGAGATTTTTAGAAAAATGAAAGTAATAAAAGAAGTCATTGTTGTTGAAGGTAAGCATGATTCAGCAACTTTAAAACAATATTTTAAGTGTGATACAATTGTGACAAATGGTTTATCACTAGATGAAGAAACTTTAGCTTATATTAAAGAAATAAATGAAACTAGAGGAGTAATTTTATTCTTAGATCCAGATTCTCCAGGTAATCGTATTAGACACCGTATCAATGAAGCAGTACCAGGTTGTAAGAATGCTTTTGTGGATAAAGTGAGTGCGAGAACAGAAAAAAAGGTAGGCGTAGAACATGCTAGTTTTTCTGTATTAAAAGAAGCTTTAGAAAATCTAGTGAGTTATACAGATGAAAAAAGTCATTTAACACAAAGTGATTTATATGAACTAGGTTTAACAGGACAAGAAAATAGTTCTTATCTAAGAAGTAAGATTGGTAAGAAATTCCATTTAGGTGATGGAAATACAAAAACAATGCTAGAAAGAATCAATTATTTAGGAATAACAAAACAGGAGTTAGAAGATGCAATCAAAGAATAAGTCCATTGCGACAACAGCGAGAACACGAGAAATATTAAATACTTATAACTTAAGAGCGAAGAAGAACTTTGGTCAGAATTTTCTTGTGGACTCTAGTGTGACTGCTCGTATAGCTTCTAATCTAAGAGAAGATAGTGTTGTTATAGAAGTTGGTCCTGGTATTGGATCATTAACAGAAGAACTAGCGAGAAGAGTACAACATGTACGCTCTTATGAGATAGATGAAAGACTTGTTCCTGTTTTAGAAGATACATTACAAGATTACTCGAATGTAGAAATTATCTTACAAGATTTCTTAGAAGCAGATATTGATACAGATTTAAAACCACTTGTGGAAAAGTATGCACATATTGAATTTGCGGCTAATTTACCTTATTACATTACAACACCAGTTTTATTTAAGATATTTGAATCTTCAATACCATTTGAAAAGATAGTGGTTATGATACAAAAAGAAGTAGCGGATAGATTTAGTGCAGTACCTGGCACAAAAGAATATGGTGCATTAAGTGTAGAAAGCCAATACTTATATGATGTAAAGAAGTTATTCAATGTCCCTAGAACGGCATTTAATCCTGCACCAAATGTAGATAGTGCAATTGTTAGTTTTACTGTACATGAGAAAAATAAAAGTATTGATGATGAAGCTAAATTCTTTGAACTTGTAAAAGCTTGTTTTAAACAAAGAAGAAAAACACTTTATAACAATTTAAGAGAATATTTTGATTCAAGTGATCTAGCAAAAGATGTTTTAAATCATGCTGAAATAGCATTAGAAACAAGAGCAGAGATGCTGAATTTAGATGAATATATTAGGCTTTATGAAGCCACAAAGGAGATAATTCGATGAAAGATAGAGCGTTTGCGAAAATCAATCTTTGTCTTGATGTAGCAAGTGTTAGAGAAGATGGATACCATGATTTACATATGATTATGGCACCAGTAGATTTTTATGATGTATTAGAAATGAATATTGCGGATGAAACATCGATTTCTTTAAATCGTACATTCTTACCCGTAAATGATAAAAATACAGTCATTAAAGCCATTAATGTTATGAAAGAAACATATGGTTTAACAGAGAATTTTGCATGTAACTTAACGAAGCATATCCCAACACAAGCTGGTTTAGCAGGTGGTAGTGCAGATGCGGCTAGTGCAATTCGTATGATTACAAAACTATGTCATTTAAATCTAACAAGAGATGAGTTAATTGAAGTAGGTAAGAAAGTTGGTGCTGATGTACCATTCTGTATCTTTAATGAACCAGCATACGTTAATGGTATTGGTGAACAATTAGAACCATTTAAGATTAATACAGACTTTAATATATTACTTGTTAAACCAAAACGTGGTGTTTCTACTTCTGCAGCATTTAATCGTTTAGATATGTCTAAAACAATTCATCCTGATTGCTTAAAGATGCGTAAAGCATTAGAGAATGATGATTATCTAACTGTAATTGATTGCTTAGGAAATAGTTTAGAAAAAGTAAGTTATAGATTATGTCCAGAAATTAGAGAAATCAAAGAAGATTTAAAATACTTTGGTTTTGATGGAGTACTGATGAGCGGTAGTGGATCTACCGTATTTGGTATTACACGTAAGAAAGATCTTGTAAATCGTATAGGCAATGTCATGCGTTCTAAAGGATATTTTATACGTGCTGTACATCTTTACGATGCAGAAAAAGAAGGAAGATAAAAATAGAGGGGTGACCCTCTATTTTAATTATTTCACTTTATTTTCGATAATCGCTTTTACTTCAACTACAGGAATATTTGCAATTGTAGAAATCTGATTGATAGAAATTCCGTTGTTATACATGTTTCGAATGAAATTTACTTGAGTTTCTTCAATTCCTTTTTCAATTCCTTTTTCATAACCATCTTGATATTTAGCTTCACCATGTTGTTCTGCACTATATTCTGTTTGTAAAATAG
>CAVCUC010000073.1:0-10475 GCA_963605225.1 bacterium | reverse complement strand
TTAAAGCCTATCAAAACAAAAAGTAAGGAACTAATCCTTACTTTTTTCATTTTTTATATCATTTACTTGCTTTATAAGTTCATCTCTATATTCACAAGAACCTATACAATCAGTACAATTAAATAATCTTCTAAGTTCACGAGGAATAAATACTCTAATATCGTCATCATTATAACCAATTTGAATCTTGTCATCATCGATAATAATAGGACGTCTTAAAATTGATGGATTATCTATAATTAATTGTTCTAATTCAGATGTTTTCATATCATCAATATTAAGATTAGATTCAGTAAATATTTTAGATCTTGTTGAGATTATATCATCATATCCGTTTTCAGTATTCTTTAAAATATTATGAATATCTTTAACAGTTAATTTTTCCTTAAATATATTCTTTTCTTTGAATGGAATATTATGCTGTTTCATCCATTCTATAGCTTTTCTACATGAAGAACAACTGCTTGTAGTATAAATTGTAACCATAACATTCACACCTTTCTTTATTACTTAACAATTATAACAAATTTTTTGCAAATAATAAAGATACGAAAAAATGATATAGTATTTCTACCATATCATTTTTACTTTTACTCTTCTTTATTTTGAGCATCCATACGCTTAATATCTTCAAGATACTTTTCTTTCTCTTGTTTATTACAGTAAACAAAGTGTCCTGGAACAATTTCAGTCCATACTGGTTTGTCTTCTGAATAATCATGAGCTGTAGTAGGATTATAAACTATTCTCTTACGAGTCTTTTCGCTATTTGGATCTGGCTTTGGAATAGCAGAAAGTAGCGCTTTTGTATATGGGTGAAGAGGATGACGGAATAATTCTTCACTTGAAGCTTGTTCAACCATCTTACCAAAATACATTACACCAATTCTATCGCAGAAGTACTTAACAACTGATAAGTCATGCGCAATGAATATAAGTGTTAAACCTAATTCTTCTTTTAATTCATTAAGAAGGTTAATGATTTGAGCACGAATAGATACGTCAAGAGCTGAAATAGGTTCATCACAAATTAATAGCTTTGGATTCATGATTAAGGCTCTTGCAATACCAATACGTTGACGTTGTCCACCTGAGAATTCATGAGGATAACGAGAAGCGAAATCAGCAATTAAACCTACACGTTCAAGAGCTTTAACTACTTTTTCATGATTCTTCTTCTTATTAGTTTCTCCTTGAATAATAAGACCTTCTTGAATGATATCTTCAACAGTCATACGTGGATCAAGTGAATCAACTGGGTCTTGGAAAATCATTTGAATTTCATGAGTTAATTTCTTTGAAACATGCTTGTTATCAAATCTAATTTGTCTAATTTTCTTTCTTTGAACTTTGATGATAGCTTGAGCTTCAGCTTTCTTAGCATTGCATTTTGCAAGATATTCATCTCTTAATTTATTTGCAGTTTCTTGATAAGAACTATCAGTTTTATCTAATTTAGCAAGTTCAGCTTTATAATCAATTTCATATTGTTTTAAAGCTTTCTTTAATCTAATATTAGTATATTTAATTTCTTTTCTATTCCATCTGTCACCAGCTGAAATTCTATATCCTTTATAATATACAGATCCACCTGTAATATCATAAAGTTTAATGATAGAACGACCTGTTGTAGTTTTACCACAACCAGATTCACCTACGATACCGAAACATTCTCCATTATGTACGTCAAATGAAACATTGTTAACAGCTTTAAGCTTTGTTCTATTAGGTCCTTTACCAAAATAGAAGAATTGTTTTAAATTTCTTACTGAAAGTAGGACATTATTATCAACTAAATCCATTTTAGTTTTAACTTTTTTATTTACATTATATGGATTTTCACCTGCAAAAGTGTCATCGTTAGTATCATTATATTTTAATGAATCTTCGAAATCATCTTCAGAGAATACTTTTAATGCATCTTCATGTTCAAGCATTTTTAACGCGTCATCTAAAAAATCTGAATTTGGAACATTTTTATTTGCCATTATTTATTTCCTCCTTCTAATGATTTTCTAATACGTTCTGATACAATCTTAGGCATTTCTACCTTTGGTGCACCAGGAGCTAACAACCAAGTTGCAGCATAATGTGTATCTGATACCTTGAAATATGGTGGTTCAGCTTTATAATCGATTTCCATTGCATATTTAGATCTATCCGCAAACGCATCTCCCTTAGGTGGGAATACAAGGTTTGGTGGAGTCCCTGGTATAGCTTCAAGACGTTCTTTTGAATCAACGTCAGGAATTGAAGATAATAGAGCCCATGTATATGGATGTTTTGGTTCATAGAATATTTCATTTACATTACCATATTCTACAATCTTACCAGCATACATAACTGCAACTCTATCAGCCATGTTTGCAACAACACCTAAATCATGAGTGATAAATATTACTGATAAGTTACGTTCTCTCTTTAATTTATTAATTAATTCAAGAATTTGAGCTTGGATAGTAACATCTAATGCTGTAGTAGGTTCATCACAAATTAATACATCAGGAGAAGCTGTAAGTGCAATCGCAATAACGATACGTTGTCTCATACCACCTGAGAACTCAAATGGATATTGTTTGAAACGCTTTTCAGGATATGGAATACCAACTTCCTTCATTATTTCAAGAGCCTTAGCTTTAGCTTCTTTCTTAGTAATCTTTAAAGAAGATATCTTCTTAGTTTTAGCAGCTTTAATAGATTCTTGATAACGAGTCTTTTCAACTGTTAAAGCATCATTATATTCTTTATTTAATTGATCATATTGATTCTTAACAGAATTATAATGTTCAACATTAGATTTATCAGTACTCTTTAAAGCATTAGCTGCAGTTTCTAAATCTGATTTGTATTTAGCATCAATTTCAGAAACTTGCTTTTCATGTTCTTGAACAGCTTTATCTAAATTATCAGCATATTCAAGTTTTACATTCTTCTTATATTCTGAAACTGTTACTTTAGCCTTAGCTTTTGCATCTTTTAAATTAGCCTTTACAGTTGGCATTTTAGAATTGTATTCAGCGTTAATAGCTTCAATTTCTTCTTTAGCCTTAGCTTTTAATTCAACAATTTGTTTATTAACTGCTTCTTTTTCAATTAAAGCACCTTTTGAAGCACTTTCTTCTTTACACTTTAAAACATCAGCTTCATACTTTTCCTTGCACTTTGCAAGATCTTCGTCTCTCTTAGTTTTAATTTTAGTAGTTTTTTCTTCAAGCACTTTCTTTAGTGATTCAATTTGCTTATTATAACCATCACTAATTTCTAATACCTTTTGGTTGCAAGCTTCTTTTAAGTTTGTAACTGATCCTTCAAATGCTGCTTGATTTTCAGCACTTAATTTACCATTTTCATCTCTTTTAGAATCATATAATGATTCAAGCTTTTCGATTTCAGCATTAAGTTTTCCTTTTAATGATTCAATAGCTTTTGACTTCTTAGATTTGATTTCACAAATCTTATCTTTAGTTTCATCCTTAATATCAATTACTTGGAATTCAGCTTTATCTTTGATGTTATAAACATCTCTATCATAAACTTGTTTTAATTTAGATAAATCTTTTTCAAGTTTATTTTTATGACCATTCTTTAGTTCATCGATATCATGTTCTAATTTAGCTTTAATTTTAGCTGTTCTAATCTTTTTAAAAGTAATTAAATTCTTATATGCAATGTTTTCATCATTAATAGATTTTGCATATAATTGTTTAACTCTATTACCATTTAATAGTGTAGCTTCAGTAATTTGTTTACCAATACGTACAATAGGGTTTAAACTTGATAGAGGGTCTTGGAAAATCATACCGATTTTCTTACCACGAATATTTACATATTCTTCTTCTGAAACTTCAAGTAGGTTTTCACCTTCGTACATAATAGTACCATTTTCAACTATAGAGTTCTTAGCTAAGATACCCATAATTGCTTTACTTGAAACTGATTTACCAGAACCAGATTCACCTACGATACATAAAGTTTCACCTTTATATAAATCAAACGAAACACCACGTACAGCTTTAACAATACCATGATCAGTTTTAAAAGATACTCTTAAGTCATTTACTTCTAGAACTTTTTCTTTAGTTTCAGCCATACTATTCACTTCCTTTTAATGATGGGTTAAATGCGTCACGTAATCCATTACCAAATAAGTTAAATGAAATCATTAATAGAGACATTATAACTGCTGGGAATAATACTAGGTGTGGATTTGTTAATAATTCTTGTTGGTTATCAGACATAACTACACCAAATGAAGCTGTACCTTCAAGACCAAGTCCGATGTATGATAATGTAGCTTCAGTTGAAATAGTACCTGGTACCATTAGAATAGACGTTGTAATAATTGTACCTAAAGAGTTAGGTAATACATGTTTAAATATTAGTCTTGCATCACTAGCACCTAATGTACGGCTCGCAAGAACATATTCTCTACCCTTAAATCTATAGAATTGTGTACGTGTACGGCTAGCAACACCTAACCATCCAGTTAATGTCATACCTAAACCGAATACCATTAATGATTTACCATAGTTTAAGAATAAAAGAGTGATTAAAATTGTAGTAGGTAAATATCCTAAAATATCTGAAATACGTTCCATGAATAAGTCAACATTACCACCGAAGTATCCTTCAACAGAACCATAAATAATACCTACAATAAAGTTAATTGCAGTAATTACAAATGCAATAATTAAAGATGTTCTTAATGCAAAGAATGCATATGTGAATAAATCTCTACCTTGTTGATCTGTACCAAATAAGAATCTTGGCATTGATGAATAACCATAATATTGATACATCATTACATCACCAGTAACTTCATAAGAATTACCAATAGATTTAACAGATGAAACACTCTTTATTGGACAGCTATCGCTAGTCATTTTAAATGTGTATGATCCATTTGCACTATCATAAGTGAATGTACACCAACCATTATCAATATATTGTGTCATTTGAGCTTGAGAAAGCTTGTATGATTGTAATCCAAGTTTTGCAGTATATTCATCATACTTAAATGAAGTAGTTGCACCAATAGCACCATAGATAGAACCACTTCCACGAGAGAAAGTATATAATGAACTATCACCAGTTTTTTTGTTTGCTTGAGCTACAGCACCACTTACTTTTAAAGAATCAAGATATGCTTTTGCTTCTTCATCACTTAATGAACCATCAGCATTAAATATTGAATCCTTTAAGGCCCATTCATCTTTTACCATTGTATAATTTGCAAGAGTACTTGATAAAGTAGTATCACTAGTACTAAAGCTCATTGATTGAATAGGTAAGCATGATTTTTGAGTACTATTACTAGCATATAAAGTAATTCTAATTTTAGCATTAGTTGCTCCACTAGGAACTTTTTCTCCGATGTTAACACTAACTTCTCCAGTTTGTTTTGTAGAGCTTAATAAATTTGAAATAACAGTAACATTCTTTTCATCAGTTACATCAATTAAATCAATAGAATAACTACCTAGTACTGAATCAGAAGCTAATAATACGTTAGCGTCATCAGTAACTTCAAATTTCATTGTTAAATCAGAATTAGCAGGTATTGTTAAAGTATCTTTGAACGTAATAGTAGTGTTATTATTTGCAGAATTTGATTTAATAACATATATTCCACCTAAATTACTAGTACTAGAACTATTTGCTTTCTTATATTCAAATGTTGCATTTGTAATATAAGAAGCATTAAAGCTTCCATAAGAATCATTTAATAGATCGTATGGTTGATTTTCATATGATCTATATCCAGACCAAAAAGTACCATTAGAAAATAATCTTGGTGTCATTTTACTAATACTAATATTTGGTGAGTAATCATTATATGGAGAAACAGCAGGAACAATTAATGATAATAACATTAGAATTCCAATGATAAATGCTGCAACTACACTAGATCTACTCTTTCTAAATCTGCTTAAAGCATCTTTAAAGAAAGTAGTTGGTTTAGTATCAAAATTTTTATCTTTAATTTTCTTGTCTTGTTGGATGAATTTAAAATCATCTTCTGTTAAGATAATTTCATTTCCATTTCCATCAATAATCTTGTTTTCTAAATTATCCATTATTTCTTTGCCCCCATTCTAATTCTTGGGTCAATAAATCCATATGAAATATCAAGTAAAATACCACTTAATAATCCAACAACTACACTAAACGCCATTACAACGAACATTACGTTCCAGTCTTTTTGGTTAATCGCATTAATATATAGTGTACCTGTACCAGGAATATTATATAAAGATTCAATAATCATTGAACCACCAGTAAATATACTGATAATTTCAGCAATAATGCTTGGGAAAATTGGAACCATTGCGTTCTTTAAAGCGTGTCTTCTAATAGCTTGACTATTAGTTAAACCCTTAGTTCTTGCAAGTAGTAAGTATTCTGATTGCATAACTTCGCATAATTCGGCACGTGTAATTCTACCGTAACCAGCAATAGAACCAAATGATAAACACATAACAGGTAAAATATAACCTTGAATCTTAACCGCAGTTGTACTAGTTTCATCAGGCCATGATGAAGGCAACCAATTTAATTTATAACATAAGAAATAAATTAAGAAAGTAACTAATACGAAACTTGGAATTGAAATAAATACCATAATTAAAGTTGAAATAATTGTATCAGTTGGCTTATTTTTCTTTAATGCAGCCCAAATACCAAGTAAAATACCTAGAGGTATTGAGAATAATGCAGCCCAGAAATTAACCTTAATAGAGATAGGTAACCTATTTGCAATAATATAGCTAGTAGCCATATTTAATTGAATTTTTTGAGATGTACCCCAGTCCCATTTAGTTAAAATATTACCAATCCATTTGAAATATTGTTCACCAATAGAAACTTGATACCAATATGTTGTTACACCGTTAACAGTTGTTGCATCTACGTAATTACCGAGATCTCTTTTACTAGAATAGATATATCCTCTAGAAGCTTCAGCAACCCAATAAGCTGATCTTGCAGAATCGGTTCCGACTGGCTTATCGATAGGCAACATTTTAACAAGAACAAACACAAGCGTCATGATAATTATCATTGTGATAAACGCCAAAAATATTCTTTTTAAAATATATTTAAACATGTCTTCACTCCTTACATTTTGTTATTGTTCTATTATACTAAATTTGATTACTATATTCAATCATTTTCATAATAAATGCATATTAAATGTTAATAAGTACAAATTAAATTTGTCAAAAATAAAAGAGTATAGAATATAATTGTAAATTCTATACCCTTTAAATTCAAATTTTGACTATTATTTACCAGTTGCAATTGAAATAGAGTTAACTACTGCATCAGATTTAGCTGATTCGCTAGTTGTCCATGCACCATCAACCTTTTGTTCAACATCATAGTAAATTTGAACACTCATAACGCAGCTGTCAATTTCAACATTAGCGTTTGTAGTAACTACGATATATCCATTTTCAACAGTAACTGTATAATCTTCTTCAGTTAAAGCAATGTCATTACCTTCATAATCATATAATGCTACTGAAATATAACCATCTTTTACAGCACCATCAGATTCTAGGAATGTAGCTCTCCATTCATCGCTTGAATAAGCAGAGTACTTAATCTTAGTAGTACGAGTACCATCTTCGTTATATATTGAAGATTGTAACTTAGTATCAACATAGTCTACTTTCTTACCATTTTCAACAAGAGCTGAACTATCAGCAGCTTGCCATAAAGCATCGAATGACCAAGTCTTACCATCATATACCATAGTAGAATCTACAGTATTAGTATCTGGACCCCAGTTTAGAGTGAATCCTGAAGAGTTGTCGCTCTTTAATACTTCTAAGAAGTTTAATGGGTTTAAGCTATTACCAGAAATTGAACCGAATGCTAAGTCAAATTGACCAACCATCATCTTCTTGTAGTAAACGTCTGACCAAACAGCACATGCATAGTTAGTAATTTCAAGAGTTAAACCATATTCAGTATGAGCAGCTGAACTATTGAATGCTGATTCAAACATTTGTTTTAATGTTGCACCTTGAGTAGTACTTTGAGATTCAGTTTGCCAAGCAACTTCAACCTTAACAGTATCTCCTGACTTATAACTTCCATTTTCAGTTAAAGTCTTAGCAGCCTTTGTGAAGTAGTCTTGAGCTAATGTTAAACTATAACCATATTCATCAGTTTCTGAATTAACTAAATCTGACATAGCTGCCTTATGTTCATCTGTATCATTGTAAATTGTACCATTTTCTGGATTAGAATAGTAACCATTACCAAAGTAGTTAGCTGTAGCTGTTCTACCATATGTTGATGCAAATGTAGATCTGTCTAGAGATAGAGATAAACCTTTTAAGAAGTCACTGTTTGACATACATGGCTTAACATCCCAATAACTAGCTTCTGCAGTTTGAGTAATTGTACCATTAGTACCAAATAATTCTGCCCATCTTTCTTTTGTACAAGTATTATAGTTAATCTTATAAGTTGATGAGTCTGTAGTTTGTCTTACATAGTCTTTGTTTTTTTGTTCAGCTAACATTGTACTAGGTACGCTAGCAGCATCTAGAGTACTCTTTGTTGCATCATAATCACTTGTACCACCTAAGAATGCCTTATATGCAGCAGTATTATCTGTCTTTTGAGCAGTTAAGATAGCAAAATGAAGACCTGCGATATTATACATAGAGTCATCGAAATCATCACGATTAGATCTCTTGAATACAATAGCAGTATCTGTCCATGATTCTACAGCATAAGCACCACTTGAAAGAGCAGTATCTACTGGAGTTAAAGAACCATGAGTATCATCAGTAGCATTCATCCAAGCACCCTTTACAGCATCTGCAACAGAATCATATGAACCAACTGTTTGTAAAGCTGTTAAATATGCCTTTGGAACTGGTGCAAACATAAATGATGAACAGTTATACATTGCATAGAACTTAGTTTGAGCTGATTTAAACTTATAATGTAAGTATCCTTCGCTATCTACAAAAATAGAGTCCTTCATGTATGTATTCCATGCAGCATCCATTTCTTCCCAAGTTGTAGCATCTTTAGTAGCCTTATAATAATCACTAGCACCTGCTACTTCTTGGCTCGTACCAAATGTTTCAGTACCACGTACGAATGCAATATATTGGCTGTAGTATAACTTATATGGCGTTAGATAATCATCAGCAACTGCTTCAGTATTATTGAATGCATTTAATGTTGAATTGCTAGAAAGTAATGTATACTTAATATGATCTTTTAATTTAAACTTAACTTCTGTTGACATACCATCTGAGTTTGGATTAACAAGTTCAAGTAAACCTTCAAATCCTTTTTCATTGTCAACAGCAAGGTCACCCATCCATCTATAAGCAGTACTATCGTTTTCATCAATCTTAGTACCGAAATATGCACCTTGAATGTATGCAGCAAGATCACCTGTAACAGATTCTTGAGAATTCATATAGTTTAATGTTGGTGGAACATCTGTTTCATATGAATGATAATATCTCTTCCAGTTTGCATTAGTTTCACTAGCTAAATCTTCAGTGATGCTACCTTCTGAAACAATACCATATCCATAACCTGAAATATAATGCCAGTTATTTGGAGATGTAATACGAGAACTATAACCAACGTAAGCTCCATCACCATATAGTGTTAAACCAGTAATATTATTATTAACTGCATATTTTTCTAGAAGACCTAAGATTTTAGTACGTTCTTCATAAGACGCATTTGAATAACTATAACGTACTGCGCTAGAAGCATCGTGTACTGATACGTCTCCGTTGTCAACATCTAAATGTTCAACTACATAATGGTCATCTTTGTTTCCACATGATGCAACAGAAATTGCTCCGATTGTTGCTAAGGAAACTAAACCGATTTTTTTAACAAAACTCTTCATTAATAATTCCTCCTATGCCTTTTAGGCTTAAAACATATGAAATTTTGTAAGGATAAGGTTTTGTGAATTTATCGTTACAACATTTCAAATATCTTTGTGAATTATTATACTATTTAAATTTTGAAAATCAAGTACATTTTAAAATATTATTTACTGAAAATGCTTTCAACACTAATTTAAAAGCACAAAATGGTCTTTCAAAGGACAAAAAGGGCTGTTTTTTGGTACGTTTTGAATAAAATTTTGTATAAAAAAAGAATTTTGAATAAAATTTCATTCAAAATTCTTGTCTTTTACATCATACTATTCAATTGATTTTTATTTATAAAATATAAAACCACGCTTAAAATTAGAAATATAGTTCCAATCACAAGATATGGAGCAAAATTATATTTGTTTCTTTTTCTCTTATCTACTTTAGCATCTTTAAACTCTACTAGATCTTTATATTTATAGTGACCTGTAAATGTACTTTTAAATAATCTATCAAATCCATATCCTAGTGAATCAAAAACCCCTTCTCTTGTAGTACATGAAAGTCCTGCAGCTCCAAAGTTAAATACACATACTACAAAAC
>CAVCUC010000072.1:0-10514 GCA_963605225.1 bacterium | reverse complement strand
TCACCTCGCGATGAACACCCTTGCTGTTCAGCTATACACTTCCCACTATCTGGGCGTGTTCGGGACTTGCACCCGTTAGAGCGCGCCCATGGCGCGCAAACCCAAAAAAGCTGCTATTCACTAATCATGAATAACAGCTTTTCTTTATTGTTTATAACAAATCGTTTCAATTCTATCTAAGATTTTATCCATACCCGAATGATTTATATTTGAGCAAGGAAATAAACTTTCTTTAGGAATACCTAATGTCTTAGATATAGTTTGTAAAGAATTAAATAATTGATTGTTTGATAACTTATCTGCTTTGGTGCATGCGCCTAATATTGCAATATGAGAGCTTCTAGCATATTCAACCATATGAATATCATCTTCGTTAGGAATTCTTCTTGAATCTAGCACGATTACCATCGCTTTTAGATTTTCTCTTCTAGAAAAATATGTTTCCATTAGATATCCAAAATCAATAGCCGATTTATCTCCTCCCGAAGCAAATCCATAGCCTGGAGCATCACAATAGATATACTGATCATCAATATTAAAGAAATTTAATAACTTTGTTTTGCCTGGTGTTTTACCACTATACGCAAGATTTTTACGATTCGTTAAACTATTAATCAAACTACTTTTTCCTGAATTACTTCTTCCTACAAATACAATTTCTGGAAGACTAGTTTCAGGATAATCTTTAAGTAATTTACCACTAGTTATAAATTTAGCGTCGTAATATTTCATGCTTTTACGAGTGCTTCCTTAAGCACTTGATCCATTGTTTCAACAGGAACAAATGTTACATTTTCTTTTACTGTTTCTGGAACATCATCTAAATCTCTAACATTTGCTTTAGGAATTAAAATCTTTTTGATGCCAGCACGGTGAGCAGCTAAACTCTTTTCTCTTAAGCCACCAATTGGTAATACATTACCTCTTAAAGTAACTTCACCAGTCATTGCTAAATCACTATATACAGCTTTATTGCTTAAAGCAGAAACTAATGCAGTTGTTAATGTTACACCAGCACTAGGTCCATCTTTTGGTACAGCTCCTTCAGGAACATGGATATGAATATCATGTTCACTAAAGAACTTAGGGTCAATGTCATATTCTTTTGCATGTGCTTTGACATAGTCTAGTGCAATTTCAGCACTTTCTTTCATGACATCACCTAGTTTACCAGTCATGATTAAATTTCCTTTACCTTCAAAATAATTCACTTCTACTGATAAAACATCACCACCAAATTGTGTATAAGCAAGTCCTGTTACAACACCAACCTGATTCTTCTTTTCTTTTACACCATAATCAAACATTTCTTTACCAAGCCATTCTTTAATAACTTTTTCTGTAACAGTAACAGATTTTTTATTGTCATTTAAGATAGCTAGTACTGTCTTACGGCATAAAGCACCAATTAATCTTTCTAATTGTCTAACACCAGCTTCACGAGTGTAATGACGGATTAAGAATAAGATTTCTTTTTCTTTTAGCTTGAATTGTGAAGCTTTTAAGCCATTAACTTTAATTTGTTTAGGAATCAAATGCTCTAATGCAATATGAACCTTATCTACTTCTGTATAAGAAGGTAGTTCAATAATTTCTAAACGATCTTGTAAAGGTGCAGGAATATTATCTAAGTAGTTTGCTGTAGCGATAAACATTACTTTAGATAAATCATATGGTTCTTCTAGATAGTGATCACTGAATAAAGCATTTTGTTCAGGGTCTAATACTTCTAATAATGCACTACTTGGATCACCCTTGTAGTCATATCCCATCTTATCAATTTCATCAATTAAAAATACTGGATTAATTACCCCTGCTTGTTTCATTCCTTGAATAACACGTCCTGGCATTGCTCCAAGATATGTTCTTCTATGACCTCTAATCTCAGCTTCATCTTTTACACCACCTAAACTCATTTTCACGAATTTACGGTCGATACTTCTTGCAATAGATTTCGCTAAAGATGTTTTACCAACTCCTGGTGGACCAACTAAGCAAAGAATTGGAGCATTTAAACTACCTGTCATTTCTTTAACAGCTAGATATTCCATGATTCTTTCTTTAACTTTCTTCAAGCCATAATGATCTTCATCCAGAATCTTTTGTACATCTTTTAGATTACTATTGTCTTCTGTAGTTTGATACCATGGTACATTTAATAACCATTCTAGATAGTTTCTTGATACACTTGCTTCACTACTAGCTTGTGGAATCATTTCATAGCGTTTTAATTCTTCACGAGCCTTTTTCTTTACGTGTTCTGGATATGGATTATTTTCAATCTTATCCCTTAGTTCTTGAGTATCATCAGAGAAGTTAGAAACATCACCTAATTCTTCTTTAATCGCTTTTAATTTTTCACGCAAATAATATTCTTTTTGTGAATCATCAATAGATTCTTTTACTTTATCATTAATGTCTGCTTCAATCTCATTCATTTTTTGTTGCTTCTCTAATTCATGAATGATCATAAGCATTCTTTGGTTTACATTTAATTCTTCAAGTAATTTTTGTTTAACATTTATATCTAAAGGGAAATATTGGGCAAATTGATCCGTTAATGATTCTGCACTTACGCCTTGTGTTAATGTATTTAATACATCTGATGGGAAAGCAGAAGCTAAATTGCCAAATTTGCTAAATTCTTCAACAATCTTTTTCACATAAGCTACTTCTTCTAATGAATCACCCTTTTGATCATCTAATGGTTCGATTTCACCAACCATCATTTTGTCATCATCATCAAGAGAAATTAATTTAGCACGTTTCATTCCCGTAAAAGTAACACGCATAAAACCATCTTTACGACGCACTACTTTTATCTTGCTTAATGTACCAATTTGATAGATGTCATCTACTGTAGGATCTTCTACCATGATATCTTTTTGACAAGAGATAAATACCATATTGTCATAAGAATTACCTGCTTCTTGTACTGCATGAATAGATTTTGGACGTCCTACTTCTACCATGACATCTTGTCCTGGGAACACGACAACTCCACGAGTACAAACAACTGGTAAATTTAATGTTGGATTCTTACTCATATATAACCTCCTTTTTGATAAAATAAGACGCTTTCTAGCGTCTTATTGATTCATATACTGTAATTTGTTGTTACTCTGCGCTATTTTCTTCAGCTTTAACAACGTTTTTGTTTGCTTTTTCTTTTACGAAATCAACAGCAAGAGATACTTTTAAATCATTCTTAATCATTTCTGCATCAAGAGCTGATTTTACTTTTTCAACTTCCATTTGGTATTGATCAGCAATCTTCTTGAATTCTTCTTCTACTTGTTCTTCAGTTGGAAGTAAGTTTTCTTTCTTAGCAATTGCTTCTAATACTAGACGTAACTTAACTTGTTTTTCAGCATTTTCTTTGTAATCTTCCATGATTTGTTCTACAGTCTTGCCCATAGCTTTAATATAATCATTGAAGTTCATACCAAATTGTTGAACACGACTAGCTAATTGGTTAACTAAGTATTGTTCTTCTTGTTTAATCATTGATTCAGGAATTTCAACTTCAGCAGTTTCAGCTAAGCTATTCATTAAGCCTTCTTCAGCTTCATTTTCAGCAGAGTTTTTCTTGTTTGTTTCTAAACGTTCACGAACTTTACCTTTTAAATCGTCAACTGTTTCAACGCCTGGAATATTTACATCTTCTGCAAATTCATCATTTAATTCAGGTAATACTTCACGTTTAACTTCACTTACATGAACTTTGAATACAACTGGTGCACCCTTTAATTCTTCTGCAAAGTAATCTTCAGGGAATGTTAAGTTAATTTCACGGTCTTCGCCAGCTTTAACACCAACTAATTGATCTTCAAAACCTGGAATGAATGAATTGCTACCTAATACTAAATGATGTCCTTCAGCTTTACCGCCATCAAATTCAACACCATCTTTGAATCCTGTATAGTCGATTACAACTGTATCACCATTTTCTGCTTCACCTTCTACTGTTGTCATTTCAGCATAAGTTTTACGCATTCTGTTGATTTCAGCATCTAGTTCTTCGTCAGATACAGATGTTTCTTTAACGTTATAAGCTAGACCTGTATATTCGCCTAATTTAACTTCTGGTTCAACTTCGAATGTATAAACTAATGTTGCTCCAGTAGCATCCATACTCTTAATGTTTACAGATGGTTGAGAAATAGGTTCAACACCTGCTTCTGTCATACCAGAAATTAACCATGCATTTAAGTTAGAGTCGATAGCTTCAACCATAACTTGGTTTTCGTTAACATATTTCTTTAACATATTTTCAGGTACTTTACCTTTACGGAAACCTGGAATGCTAACTTCCTTTGCTAATTTCTTGAATGCTTTATCTAAAGCACTTGTCCATTCTTCACCAGAAACTGTTACTTCTAAGTCTCCAGTTGATTTTTCTTTTAAATTAAATACTGCTGCCATTTTATAAGCTCCTTTCAGCTATATTTCTTTTTAACTGTAACAGTATATCAAAAATATCTTTTTTCTGCTACAAATTACACAGAATTAGCACTCATTTTTAACTTGTGCTAATTCAGCATAAAACTGAAATTTAGCACTGTCAAGTAAAGAATGCTAATTTTTGCCACTTTCTTCTAAATTATTTAATAAACTTTCGATTTCTTGAACAATTTCTTCTTTTAAATAATTTGCTTCCTCTTCTTCATAAGATAAAGGCAAATATAAATATACTTTATGAATTAATATACTTTTTGCTAATTGAAACATTGATGGATTTTTTAGATATTCATCTTGTAATAAATCTAATGCTTTTAAAAGACCCTTACTCTTTGTTACAGGAACGACTTCGTCACCATAGAACGTATATTCGATACCATCTTTTCTTAAAGTAAATTCATCATCAATTTCTTGTTCAGCTAATGCTTCAATAATTAAAGCTGCTGCTTCAGGACAAGGATCTTTTTCTAAATAGTTTTGAATTTCTTCAACACAACTTCTTAAGTTTCTCTCTTGTAAAGCATTTGCTGCTGCGAGTTGACTTTGCGCTTTCCCATGACTTAATTTTGATAATAAATCTTCTAAGCTTTCTTCACGAATATCTTTTTTATCACTCTTTGCGTAAGCAACATCTTTTTTTAATTTATGTAATGCTTCTTCTACATTTTGTGGGATATAAGGCATAGATAATTCTTTCTTCAAAAGATAATCTGCTTCTTCTAGCTCACCATTTTCAATTGCTTTTTTAATTTCATCGATAACTTCGTTATAATAATTTTCCATATGTCCACTCTTATCCAACAGGTTAAATATAACAAAAAATCGCTTATTCAGCGATTAATAAACTAAGTGGCGTCCACGGAGGGATTCGAACCCGCGACCACTCGCTTAGAAGGCGAGTGCTCTATCCAACTGAGCTACGTGGACAACACAATGTATGATACCAAAGATTTTTCAATCTTGCAATGGCAAAATATAATTTTTTCTTTCAATTTTTATATTTTCGTTTTCTAGCGTAATCACCATATAACTAGGAGTACTACCATCTCGATTACACCAAATGCTTCCTGGATTTAATAATAAGATGCCATCTTTTTTAGTTTCTAAATAGCGATGTGTATGACCAAAACATACAATATCACAACCATTGATTTTGGCTAAACGTATTAACCCGTCGCAGCTAAAATTAACACCTTGACGATGTCCATGTGTAAGTAAGAAACGATGTCCCCCTATTTCAAGAACTAATGTTTCTGGATAATCAAAATCATAGTCATTGTTCCCTCTTACTCTAGCAAACCCGTTTAAACTTCTATATGGCATCTCACTATCTCCACAATGAAAGAAATAGTCAGCATCTCGATAGTATTTCTGTAGTTCTTGTAGTGGTTCCATATGATAATGGTTATCACTCACAAGAATAATCTTAATTTTTCCCATAAACGAATAGTACCAAAAAAAAGAACAGTTGAAAATAGTAATCTTTTGTCGCTAAAATATATCTAGGAGAAAAACGATGAATCTATATCCATATAACTTATATATTTTATTATTAGCATTAATCATTCTATTTATTTATATTTGTTTAACATTTAAAAAGCTTAAAACTTTATCTAAAACTATAGAAAACACCTTAGTTAAAGTAACAAGTATTCAAACTAAAACAAATGCCCTTCTAACATCTATTTTAACAAAAGTAGAAAACCAAAAAGTAATTTGTACAAATGCCTTAAAAGCAATAAAAATCTACGCTTTATGGAATGCTGTGTTTAAGGATTATAAGAAACAAGATGCTAAAGGCTTTAAGCAACTACACTCTTCCGCTACACATGTAATCCAAAAGAAACAAGCAAATACTTTAGTTTATCAAGTACTTGCTCGTATGATTTCTGAATAGATGCAATTTGCATCTATTTTTTATTTTCATTATATTCTTTTAAAGTGATACCTTGTTCATGCATTGTACTAGCAACTTCTTTACCAACATAACGATAATGATAGCTTTCACTTGTTGTTTCTACAAAACCATATTCCCATGCATGATTTTTTAACCATTCTGATTGTTCACTTAATTCAAAACTATCCTCAAGTAATCCATTTATTGCAAAATCTATTGCTAAGCCTAATTGATGCTCATCGTGCCCTGGTTTACTTAGCTTTTCATTTGAATCTTCATATAAAATCTTTTGGCTATCATAAGAAATATAACCATCAGTTACAACTAATCCACCACAACCGTTAGAATTTTCTATTTCATTATTAATTGAAGTACACAATTCTAATAATGGTTCTTGTACTCTTTCATCCACAAAAATTGTATAGTCGCTTGGAATAAGTGTATTTAATTCTTGTAAGTTATAAGGAATACGAGTACTAACTGTATGACTTTCATCTAAATAAGCTTCTAAAGAATTTGCATCATCAACTAGTTCTGAATCTTCACTATAGATATCCGACTTAGTTAAATAAGCTAAGATATCATCACATGAATAATGCTCTAAATAACTAATTAATGTATCAACATCAATATAATCTCTTGTTTTTTCAACTATTTCTACAATATGATCTGGAGCTTCATCCCATAAAACTTCACTTAATCTTTTATATTCAATAGAATGATAAATATTAAAATCATCTGCTTTGATAAAAGAAATAAATACATTTGGCGCAATTGAATATTCAATAATATAATCAATTTCTTCTTTATTTAAATACTCTTTAATTAATGTACGACTTCTTTCATCTTTATATGGATAACGAGCTAATTCATCATAATGAATATTCATGATGGATAAACAAGTTATAGAAATACATATAATGGATAATACAAAAATGGCTGTCCATTTCTTTCTTGGTTTTTCACTTAATAATTCTACATTTTTCATAATCGTTATCTATTATATCATTCTTGCATATGTAATGCTTCATATACTTTTTCTGCTGTTTCTTGAGGAACAACTTTTGCAATATCTTCTAAAGACGCAGCTTTCAAATTTGTGAAATTACCAAATGACTTAAGCAATAGTTTTTTACGCTTTGGGCCAATTCCTTCAATCTCATCTAGTATTGACTTTGTTTGTGCCTTAGATCTTAATTTACGATGATAAGAAATCGCTACACGATGCACTTCATCTTGCATACGAGTAAGTAAGAAAAACAAAGAACTATTCTTATCAATTTCAAAAAGCTCACCACTATCATCCATTAAAGCACTAGTATTATGATGATCATCTTTTACAAGTCCCATGATTTTAATATCTAAGCCTAAAGAATCGATGATTTCTTTTGCGGCATGGATTTGTGGTGCTCCACCATCCACAATTATCCCATCTGGTTTATGTCCATCTTCGCTTAGAATACGGAAATATCTTCGATAGATAACTTCTTTCATCGAATCAAAATCAGAATTCCCTGTATGTAATTTAAATAAGCGATAGTCTTTCTTTTGAGGATAACCATCTTCATATACAACACATGCTGCTACGGTAAATTGACCACTAATATGGCTATTATCAAACAGTTCTACACGATTCATTTGGTGACTAGCTAATGTAGATAATAATTCTACTGCTTTAGCAATTTCTGTATCTTGTTTTTCAGCAGCTTCAAACTTTTGGTTTAATTGTTTTTTGGCATTATCAATGCACATATCAATGAGTTTTTGACGATATCCTTTTTGCGGCAAGAAGATTTTCATATCTAATACTTCTTCAAGCATTGTTATATCTGTATCACTAGGTAATACTAGTTCACTTACTTTAGGATGCTCATCATAATATTGCATAATAAAATTTACAAATGTTTCTCTAGGATCATCATATAAAGGTCTTAAACGATATTCTTTTGATAAAATTGTGCCATTTCTTACTAAAAATCCAGCAATTGCAATATACCCTTTATCGTAATAATACGCAAAAGCATCTTTACTTCCCTTTTGATCCATTTCAATCATTTGTTTATCAACTACTCGATCAATGGATTCAATTAATCTTTTGTATTCACTCGCTTTTTCAAATGCTAGATTTTCACTTGCTTCATACATTTTCTTTTTCAAATCATCTTTAATTTCTTTTGTATCCCCATTAAGAAAACGCGTCACATTTTCATTCATTTGAGCATATGTCACTTCATCTATTTCTTTTTCACATGGTCCTAAACATTGTCCCATATGATAGTACAAACAGACTTTATTTGGCATACGGTCACATCTTCTATAAGGATATAAAGATTGCAATAATTTTTGGGTGTCGCGGGCTGCCGTTGCGTCTGGAAAAGGTCCAAAATACTTAGCATGTTTATCCTTCTTTGTATCTCTAGCAATTAATAAACGAGGATATTTTTCCTTTGTGAGTTTAATGTACGGATAACTCGAATCATCAATAAACATGATGTTGTATTTCGGGCGATATTTTTTAATCAAATTAATTTCAAGTACAAGCGCTTCTTTTTCAGAACTTGTCACAATATAATCAAAATCTTCGATATTTGAGACCATTTTAGTCGTCTTAAAATCATGTGCACCAACAAAATATTGATTCACACGATTATGAAGATTCTTTGCTTTACCAACATAAATAATTTCACCACTCTTATCTTTCATTTGATAAGAACCCGGTTCATTTGATAAAGTCGCTAATTTTGCTTTGATATATTCTTTGTTCATTTTTTCATTTCCACAACTGTTGCTCCAGTACCACCTTCTTGAGGCATACCAATGCGATAGCTATCTACATATTTATTTCTTTTTAAACGTTCTTGTACAGCTTTTCTTAAAGCACCACTACCATCACCATGAATAATTCTAAAAGAAGTTAAACCATGTAATCTTGCTTGATCCATATAATCATCAAACTTATCCATCGCTTCATCTACATGTAATCCAATTAAATTGCATTCTAATGGCATACTAGAATAAACATTATGATTTCTTACAGTGACAATAGTTTCATTTTTTTCTTTTGGTAACATCTTTAAACTATGACGAATTTGATTCTTTTTCACATGTAATTCTCTACCATTTAAAGAAATCACAATATCTTTTTTTCTAATTTCTAAGATACGTGCAATTTGGTTACTTGAAGAAAGTTCGACAACGTCTCCTACTTCAAACTCTTCTTGATTATTACTAGGAATAATTTCATTTTCTTCACTTGCTTTTAATTTATTTCTTGTATTAAGCACTTCATGATACTTTGCATGTTTTTGTTTACGCATTTCTTGAAGAATTTCATCTGCTTCAATTTTTGCTTGTTCAATATATTTTTGTGCTTCTTCTTCAGCATTTTGTTTCCAACGAGATTTTTCTATCTCATAATTTTTACGATCAAGCTCTAATTGTTTTGTTTTCTTTTCTAATTCTTCAAGCTTTTGTTTATATTCTTCTTCTTTTTTCTGTGCTTCTTTTAATTCAGCATCTAATGTTTCAATTAATTTATCTTCTTGCGTTTTTGCTTGTCCTTTTAAAAAGCGAGCATAATTCACAATATTTTTTGGTAAACCATATCTTAAAGCAACTTCAAACGCATTACTTTGACCCGTGACTCCTTCAAAATAACGATATGTTGGTTGAAGCTTTTGCATATCAAATTCAACACTAGCAAGTAAGATATCATCATGTCTTTTACCATATGCTTTTAAACGACTATAGTGTGTTGTCGCTACCGTCATTGTGCCTCTATTTCTTAATTCATTTAATAAAGAAATTGCTAAGCTTTCTCCTTCTTGAGGATCAGTTCCAGAGCCAACTTCATCTAATAAAACTAAGGAATCTTTTGTTGCAAAACGAGCTACTTCAGCTTGTTTTTTTGTATGTGCACTAAAAGAACTTAATGAAGAAACAACGCTTTGATCATCCCCAATATCCGCAAATACACGGTCAAAAAATGGAATTGTCGCTTCTTCTGCTGTAACAGGTAAGCCACAATAAGTCATCAAAGTAAATAAGCCAATAATCTTCATCGATACCGTCTTACCACCAGTATTAGGACCTGTAATTAATAACACTTTCTTAGGATCTTCTAAGTGATAAGTATTCGCAACAACTTTTTCTTTAT
>CAVCUC010000071.1:0-10536 GCA_963605225.1 bacterium | reverse complement strand
CAATGTCGACATGTAGACCATTTCTCCGCACTAAGAGACATACCGTCTCCACATGAACAGTTCCTGGGAACATATCTACTGGTTGTATCTTTTCTAGGTGATAATGATGTTCATCTAGATACTTACAATCTCTAGCAAGTGTTGCTGGATCACATGATACATATACAATTCGTTCTGGATTCATTTGAATAACAGCGTTTAATGTTTCTTTAGAGCATCCTTTTCTAGGAGGATCTACAATCACAACATCTGGTTGAATATGATTCTTTAGTAGTTTTTGCGCACCACTACCTGCATCACCAGCAAAGAATTCTTCATTAGTAATATTGTTGATTTGAGCATTGATTTTCGCATCTTTAATTGCATCTTCTACAATTTCTATGCCATATACTTTTTTTGCATCTTTTGCACAAATTAATCCAATTGTTCCTGTTCCACAATATAAATCAATTAATGTTTCATTTCCTGTTAGTCCAGCATAATCTTTCGCTGTTTGATATAAGATTTCTGTAGCGTATGGATTTATTTGGTAGAAACTTCTTGCACTAATTCTAAATTTACAACCAAGTAAAGTTTCTTCGATATATTTTCGACCATATAACAAATACTCTTTACCATCTAGAATCACATTGTCTTCTCTTCTATTTTCAATTGCTACAATACTCTTTATTTCAGGATATGTTTTTGTTAGTTTGTTTATGACTAAATCCGATTTAGGAAAAGGATAATGGCGAACAATAAGGCATACCATTACTTCATTTGTCTTATGCGCATGTTTAATTAATACATGTCTAATTTCTTTTGCACATCTTAGTTCATCAAACCATTTCTTTAATGATTTAGTAATTGCATTCGATAAATCCGATTGCATAATACACTTATCATAATTAATGATTTTATTTGTATGGTTTTGATAAAATCCCATATCCACTTGATTTCCATTAAGCTGTACAGGAACTTGTACTTTATTACGATAACCACTTCTCGTATCTGCTTCTAAGATAGAAGAAATATCTACTTCCATAGAAGCGTTCATTCTAAAGCATCCTTTTACTTTATCTATTTTAAATTGTTCTTGTTCAGCATTATCCATATGTAGTAATTGGCAACCACCACATAAACGATTAACACTACATTCAGGTTCTACTCTATGTTCTGATTTTTTAATTAAGCGAACAATTCTGGCATATCCATAATTCTTTTTTAAAGCTGTTATTCCTAATTCTGCTTCTTCACCAACAATTAAACCAGGCACAAAAAAGACCATATCTCCACAATGGACTACCCCAGCTCCTTCGTATGTATAATCACTACATGTTGCTATAAATGTTTCATTCTTTTTCATATATACACCTATTATAAAGGCATGCCATATAGACATGCCATCATTAATTTTTTTAGTTTTCATCCGTCGGTGTAGGAGTAGGTTCTACTTCTTCACCACTTACTTGCATTTCTGAACTATCTGTTGGTGTAGGAGTTGGATTCTTTCTTGCTTCTACATCATCACGTAATTGTTGTGCAAGTTCCGCATCTATTGGTTCACTTACTACTTGTGTAATAGGTTCACTCATTGAAGATGTCTTTGTTTCAATCACATAGTTGAAATCTTCATCACTACTACTTGATACTTTTGTATAAACATGTACTTCTAAATCATACATTTTCATATCATCATGTTGTGAGAAATAAACACTAGGATCTAATACACTTGTTACTGCACTATAGACTTGACTAGCAATTGTCTTACATGTATCTACGCTTGCTGTATCATCCACATCCGCATAAACACGAAGTGTTGCCGTAGCTAGTTCTACTGTTGTTTTTTCTACTCCACTAATACCATTAGTAGCAGATTTAATTTCTTCTAACTCACTCTTTGTGATAGCAGGATCTAAATCATTTTTATAACGACTTCCTAAAATAGGTGTTCCTGTATCAAGTGCAGCTGAAACAAGTATCCATCCGAACACAAGAATTGGTATCACAACAAGGGCTAAACAAATCCAAAAGGCTACCTTGATTTTGCTATTTTGCTTACGTTTTTTTACTTTTTTTGTACTTTTTTTCTGTGTCATATATTCTATTTTACTTTTTTTTATGAATTTTTCCACTAGATACGTTTTTGTAATTCATCTTTAAGCATTTTACTAACCATACCAGGATTAGCTTGTCCCTTAGATTTCTTCATTACTTGACCAACTAAGAATCCAACAGCTCTATCTTTACCTGCTTTAAAATCTTCAATAGCTTGTGCATTTTCATCTAATACTTCTTGAATCATTGTACTAAGAGCACTAGTATCTGTAACTTGTTGTAACCCTTTTTCTTTTGCGCTTTCCTTAGGATCTTTACCAACCATGATATCATCCATTAATTCTTTAGCTTGTTTTGTAGAGATTTCTTTTGCATCAATCATTTCTACTAATTTTGCTAAAGATTCTGGTTTTAGTTCAGTATTTGTAATAGATTGTTCATGTTTGTTTAACCAACCTTGAACTTCACCTAAAAGCCAATTACATACTCCCTTTGCATTCTTAGAGTATTTCATTGTTTCTTCGAAGTAATCACCTAATTCTTTATTAGCAATTAAGATTCCAATATCATGTTCATTTAAACCAAAATCTTTTGCATAACGTGCTTTTCTTTCATCAGGAAGTTCACACATCGAATCTTGAATTTGCTTAATCCAGTTTGCATCTAAGCGAATAGGGAAAATATTAGGTTCTGGGAAGAACTTATAGTCCACATTTCCTTCTTTACGACGCATCATGACAGTTGTATTTGTCTTTTCATCAAAACGTCTTGTTTCTTGAAGAACTTTCTCTCCCTTTTCTAACAATTCTTTTTGACGAGCAACTTCATAATCTACAGCTTTACCAATATGAGAAATAGAGTTCAAGTTCTTAATTTCATTCTTTACACCAAGAGTATTTGAACCTTTAGGCGCAATAGATACGTTAACGTCGCATCTCATTGATCCTTCTTCCATCTTACAATCAGAAACACCAATGTAATATAGTGTTTGACGTAATGCTTCTACATATTTTTCTGCTTCTTCACCATTATGCATATCTGGTTCAGATACGATTTCAATAAGTGGTGTACCAGCACGGTTATAGTCTAATAAAGAAAATTTAGTTAAGTGGAATTGCTTAGCAGTATCTTCTTCCATATGGATACGATTGATACGAATCTTCTTTTGACCCTCTTTTGTATCAATCATGATATAACCATTTCTTCCAATAGGATGGAATTGTTGTGTAATTTGGAATCCTTTAGGTAAATCTGAATAATAATAGTTTTTACGATCAAATTTAACTAATGAATCAATTGTTAAATGCAAAGCAGTACATGCTTCGATTGCCTTAGCGATAGCTTCTTTATTTACACAAGGTAAAGTTCCAGGATGACCTAAATCAATTTCATTTGTGCATACGTTTGGTTTTCTACCAAATGATGTAGGTGCACCTGAAAACATTTTTGTTGTCGTTTTTAATTGACAATGGATTTCTATACCAATCGTTACATCGTATTCCATTATTTATAGTCCTCCGCTGTTAAATCTTTATATCCTGTTATTTCTTCAATTGCTTTACCAATATCAAACATTGTTTGTTCATCAAAAGCACGTGTTGTTAGGTTTACACCAATTGGACATCCTTCTTCAAATCCCATAGGAACAGTCATTGAAGGATAACCACTGAAGTTAGCCATAGCCATATAGTTTTCTGAAACAAGATAATCTTCACTTAATTGATCATCATTATTTTGAGCATCAATAAATGGAGCAATTGTTCCACTTGCAGGAGCGATGATACAATCATATTCTTTCAAACAATCTTGCATAGCTTCTACGATAAGACGACGAACCTTTTGTGCTTTTCTGAATAAACGTTCTTGGTTTTCTTCGAATAATCCATAAGAACCAATAACAAATCTCTTACGAATTAATGGTCCAAAACCAGCAGTTCTTGTATTTGTCATAATTTCTTCAAGATTAGCACCATCTTTTCTTACACCGAAACGAATGCCATCTAAATTAGAATGGTTACTTGTCGCTTCACAATTGGCAATCAAATAATATGTTGGAAGAATCGCTTTCATTAATGCTTCGTCAAAGTTATATACTTCAACTGTAGCACCACGTTCTCTTAACTTATCCATTAAATCATTGAAGATCTTTACTGTTTCTTCATTTTTAATAGAATCCACAACATTTGCTAAGATAGCAATCTTTTTACCATGCATATCACTATTTAGTGCTGCAGAGTAATCAGGAACTTCTTTATATGAACTCGTCATATCACGGTCATCTCTTCCCGCCAATACTTGTAAAGAAACACAAGCATCTTCAATAGAACGAGTGAAATATCCAACATGATCTAAACTAGATGCATAAGGAATAATACCGTATCTACTAATACGACCATATGTTGGTTTAACACCAACAATGCCACAATATGATGCTGGTTTTCTTACAGAGTCACCTGTATCTGAACCAATAGCCATAGGTACTACACCACTAGCAACTAACGCTGCACTACCACCAGAAGAACCACCTGTAATTCTTCTTAAATCATAAGGGTTATGTGCAGGGCCAATATTAGCAGTTAAGTTTGTACCACCCATTGCAAGTTCATCCATACTGCTTTTCGCAACAAATACAGCACCTGCTTCTTTTAGTTTTGTTACAATCTCAGCATCAAAAATAGGTACATAGTTTGCTAGGATATTACTAGCAGCTGTTGTTTTAATTCCCTTTGTTGAAACGTTATCTTTTAATGCAATTGGAACACCTCTCATTAAACCTGTTTCCGGTAAGTTTTCTAATTGTTCCTTAGGATCAACAAAAGTAATCGTCGCATTTAAATCTGCTTGTACTTTTTGTGCTTTTTCGTATGCTTCATAACATCTTTCATTAATGTTAGTTGTATCGTTTACCATTTCTTTAATCATTTTATTTCACCACCTTAGGTAAGACAAAATGTCCTTCAATCTTTTTATCTACATTCTTTAATGCATCTTCTTGTGAAATAACATGTGTTACTTCATCAGGACGAATATATGTTGTTTCATCTTCAAATGGGTAAATCATTTCTTCTACACCATCTGTATTTACAGCATCTAATAGTTGCATTTGTTTTGTTAATACATCAAATTCATTTACGATGTTTTCTGCTTCTTCATCAGAAAGATCAAACATCAATTGATGTGCTAATTGTTTAAAATATGCAGCATCCTTTTTTTCTTCCATAATATAAACCTCTTTTTACCCGTACCATTTTATAAAGAAAAGGGTCCATTTTCAACTAGAGGGCCCTTATTCCTTTATAAATTATTGATTATTTTGCAAATTGAGCAATAAAATCTTCTTCAGATAAGATTGGAATATTGAGTTCTTTTGCTTTTTGATTTTTACTAGATGAACTATTTACATCATTATTAATTAAATAATTTGTTGATTTAGATACAGAGCCTGTAACTTTACCACCTTGTGATTCAATATAAGCTTTTAGTTCATTTCTATTTTTATATTGATATACATCACCTGTCACAACAAATGTTAATCCTTTACATTTATCACCAGTACTTGTTAAATCTTCTTCAATTACAGTAATTTGTTCTAGTAAATGGTCTACGATTGTACTGTATTTTTCATCATGGAAATATTCCACGAATGTAGAACTTTTTTCTGGTCCAATGCCATCAATATGTGAGAAATATGTAGGATCATCTGTCGTTCTAGCAATACTAATTAATTCTTTAAACGAATAAGTAGATAATAGTTTCTTCGCAACATCTGGTCCAACTAGTGGAATGCATAAAGCATAGATGACTTTTGTTGCTTCTCTAGATCTTGCTTTTTGTAATGATTGCGATAAGTTTTGCATGCTTCTTTCGCCAAAGCCATCTAGTTCCACAATTTCTTTTGCATGTTCTTCTAATTTATAGATATCTGCAAATTCCTTAATCCAGCCTTCATTGATAAATGTAGCTAATGTTGCTTCACTAATACCATCAATATCCATACCTGCTTTAGATACAAATCTTGTAAATTTCTTTAATTCTTTTGCTGGACATTCTTTATTCGTACAACGTAAAGTCTTCGTTTCACTTTCTTCGCTGACATGAATTTCTGCCTTAGAACCACATACTGGGCACTCACAAGGAATTTCTAAGTCTCCAACTATCTTTTGAACACGAATTACCTTTGGAATAATTTTATTAGCTTTAATTACTTCTATTTCTGTTCCTGCCCCACCAATACCAAGTCTTTCACATTCACTGATATTACATAAATTCGCTCTTTTAACAGTTGTCCCCTCTAATTGAACAGGTTCAAATACAGCAACTGGCGTAATTGTAGAAGCTGCACATGACCACTCAACATAAGATAACTTTGTTACTACACTTTCATCTTTCCATTTAAAAGCGTATCCTGCACGAGTCGCATGGTGCCCTGTTACAGAACCAGTTTTTGCATAATCACTATCATCATAGGCAATCACTAATCCATCTACAGGATATGGATTAACAAAATCTGTTACTTTCTTTGTCCATTTAGCAATAACACTTTCAATATTTGTTAGTGTAGGGGATTCAATTAACTCATGTTCTACTGTTGTAAAGCCTAAACTTTCGAGGTAATCCATTCCTTCGCCCCAATGATGAAATTCTTTTTCACTATAAACAAGAGTAAATGGAATCCAATGAATATTTCTCTTTTTTACTTCATCTACATCTTTTAAAGCTAAAGATCCTGAAGCTAGATTTCTAGGATTAGCATAGTCTTCTTCTGATTCCATACGGAATTTTTCAAAGTCAGCATAAGAAATAACTGCTTCACCACGGATAACCAAGTGACCTTTTTCTTTAATCTTTGGTAGGATACCCTGTATTGCACTAGAAAGATGTGTGATATTTGTACCAATATGACCATCTCCACGCGTAACTACTTTTGTTAGTTTTCCATTATCATATGTCGCAACTAAAGTAAGACCATCTAGCTTCCAAGATAACCAAATTGGTCGCATATCTGCCCATTTTTCTAAGTCTGTAGGAAGTTTTGTCTTTGCTAAAGATAAAGCAGAAAATTCATGTGCTTCTTTAGCACCAGTAATCGTATCTGCACTAACATTATTCGTAGGAGAATTTTCTAGGATAATCCCTGTTTTTTCTTCTAACTTTTTTAATTCATCAAATAACGCATCCCATTCATAGTCTGTCATTTGTTCACTTTGACCATTGTAGTATGCTTCTGAAGCAGTATTTAGTTTCTCAACTAAATACTCCATTCTTTCTTGATCTTGTGTCATAATTCCTCACTTAACTCAAATCAGTTTTCTTTTTCAATGATGGATGACCAGCTGCAATTTTCTTAATTCCATATGGATAAGGGAAGGCAATTTCAACAATTCCGCCTTTACAATTTACAACTACACCTTCGCCAAATTTACCATGAATAAGATGATCACCTGTTTTATATCCAGATGATTTCACTTCTCTTTTTAGTGTCTCCACTTGTCCTTTTTCGTTAAAGGAATAAGTTTCAAATTTTGCATCATCCTTTTGGTAATAACTTTCTCTTCTTTGGTTATATAACGTTGAACGATTTCTAAATGATTCTTCTTCATCAATGTTTCTTACACCAACGTGTTCAATATATTCTGGATCAATTTCTTTCACAAAGCGACTTGTTTGTCTTGCTCGTTGAAGAATAAAACTAAAACCACCAGCTTCTGTTAAGAACAATTTATTTTTTGCACGAGTAAAGGCAACATAGGCTAATCTTCTTTCTTCTTCTACGCCACGATTACCTTCATTCATCGCTCTTTCATTAGGGAAAATACCATCATTCATATCTGTTACAAATACTGTATCAAACTCTAATCCCTTAGCCGCATGCACTGTCATTAATTGGATATGGTCTTGATTCATCGTTTCTTCACGGTCACCATATAATGTAACTTGTTGTAAGTATTCATCTAATGAACTTTCAGGATAGTTTTTATTAAATTCTTTTACGTCATCAATTAATGATTTCAAGTTTTCTAGACGATCTGTTTCATGATCTTCTTCTAGCATTGCTTTATATCCCGATTCATCTAAGATTGTTTCAAACAAAGTAAAGATTTCCATTGTTTCGCTTTCCGCTAACTTTCTCCATCTTTCTACTTTTCGAACGAATTCATTTAATGTTAGTTTTGCTTTTCCACTAAAAATATCTTCTGTTTGTAACACTTCAAACATTGTTTTATTTGTACTTCTAGAAGTTTCAGCAATTAAATCTAATGTCTTATTTCCTATACCACGTTTTGGTTTATTGATAATTCTTTGTAGCGCTAAATCATCCCCAATTACAACTAGTCTTAGATAGCATAAGGCATCCTTAACTTCTTGACGGTCATAGAATCTTAAACCTCCATAAATAATATATGGAATTCTATTATCTAATAACGCTTTTTCTAAAGAACGAGATAAATAGTTAGAACGATATAAGATAGCGACATCTTTATAAGGTTTACCATTACGATGTAGTTCATTAATTTTATTTGCTACCCAAGCTGCTTCATATTCTTCATTTGCACTAGCATAATGTGTAATCTTTTCAGAACTTGTACGACTTGTGAATAAATCTTTTTCTAAACGATTACGGTTATTGTGAATGACAGAGTTAGCACCATTTAAGATACAACTTGTTGAACGATAGTTTTCATTCAACATGATTGTCTTAACTCCCTTAAAGTCTTTTTCAAAATTCATGATGATATTTACATCAGCACCTCGCCATGTATAGATAGTTTGGTCTGGATCACCTACTACATATAAATGATTAAATGGTCCTGTTAATTGTTGAATTAATTTATATTGAATCTTATCAATATCTTGGAACTCATCTACATGGATATAAGAAAATCTGTTTTGCCATTTACTCAATACTTCACTATATGTTTTAAATAGTCTAACAACCCAAAGAATTAAATCATCAAAGTCTAAAGCATACATGTCATTTTGTCTTTTTACATAATATTCATAGACTTCAGCCTTTGTTTTGTCTCCACTAAAATCCCCAGCTAATTCTAAAGCTCTTTTTGGTGTAATATCAGCACTTTTATTATTAGAAATATAATCTAGTAATGAACCGAAAGGATATTTATTCGCATCAATTTCAAATTGTTTATACGCTTCTTTTAGAATTGTTTTTTGATCATCTGCGTCCATAACCGTAAAGTTTTTAGGCCATCCCATACATGTAATATCTTCGCGTAAAATACGTACACATAATGAGTGAATTGTACTAATCCATGGTTGAGAAGGTACATTTTCTAGCATCGTACTAATACGTTCCTTCATTTCATTTGCGGCTTTATTTGTAAAAGTGATTGCTAGAATCTTATTTGGATATACATTTTCTTCTTGGATTAAATGGACAATACGCATCGTTAACACACGTGTTTTTCCACTTCCTGCCCCTGCAACAATACGTAAATATTTACTATCATCAAGAACTGCTTCTTTTTGATTTTGATTTAAATCTTGAATTTGAACCATAGTTACTCCCTTTTAAATATCGGCTTTTATCATACCATAAGATAGCCAAGCTCTTTAGTGCAAACATCTTGTTTTTAAAGATGGATTTTGCATTTTCCCTTTACTAGTCATACTTTACGCCATGATTTATTTTTCGCTGTACAAATATTTGTACTTCATTACAAAATAATGATTTTGTTTCATAAAATGGCTAGATAACTACAAATAATGCTTTTTTATCGTGCTATAATATCGCTATGTTACTAAAAGCAGATAAATGGAAAGATTATGCCTGCCTAGATGCAGGAAATGGCGAAAAGCTAGAGAGATGGAAAGATATTATTTTAAGACGTCCTGACCCTCAAGCAATTTGGCCTTTTGATAAAAAAGATTTTGATTGGAGAAATGTTGATGCCGTATATCACAGATCAAAAAGTGGTGGTGGTAATTGGGAGTATAAACATACATTACCTGAATCATGGACTGTTGATTATGGAAATCTAACATTCAAAGTATCTCCTACAGGTTTTAAACATACAGGTTTATTCCCTGAACAAGCAGTAAATTGGGATTGGATGAGTAACTTAATTTCTTCACATAAAGATGAAGAACTAAGAATATTAAATCTATTTGCATATACTGGTGGAGCTACAATGGCTTGTAGTGCTGCTGGCGCAAAAGAAGTTGTCCATGTGGATGCCTCTAAAGGTATGGTGAATTGGGCTAAGGAAAACATGGAATTATGTCACTTAGAGGATCATACGATTCGCTTTATTGTGGATGATGTTTATAAATTTGTACAAAGAGAAAAAAGACGTGGCAGAACATATCACGGTATTTTAATGGATCCACCATCATATGGTAGAGGACCTAATGGTGAAATGTGGAAGTTTGAAAAAGAAATTACAGATTTAATTACAGAATGCCTTGGTATATTAGATGATCACGCTCTATTCTTTTTGATTAATTCTTACACTACAGGATTTTCTCATCTTGTCCTAA
>CAVCUC010000070.1:4919-10682 GCA_963605225.1 bacterium | reverse complement strand
GCTTTAAGGTGTATGGAAGTAATAGATGATGATAGCATTAATGACGAAGAAAGAGCATTAGCTATCATCTATCTTCTTACTGATGATATTCCTAAAGTTGATCTAAATAAACTGTTACGATTGCTTGAAAAGTATCTTCAATGTGGTGAAGAGAACCCAAGACATGTTGCAGTACAAAAAGATATGGACTTTGAACAAGATGAGAAATTTATAATCTCATCTTTTATGTTTGATTATGGTATTGATTTGGGTAAAGAAGACATGCATTGGTGGCGATTTGTTGATTTGTTAAATGGTTTATCTAGTGATTGTATCTTATCTCGTGTTAGAGATATTAGAACAATGGATTTAAGTATTTATAAAGATGCAAAAACAAGGGAAAGAATCTTAAAAGCAAGACAACAAGTAGCGTTAAAAATTAAGCATAAGGAAACAGAAGAAGAAAAAGAACATCTAGCTAAGTTTGAAGCACATTTTAACTCAAACAAGTTAGATGACGATGATTATTTATTAGAGGAGGAGTAAGAGATGGCCGAGCCATTAAAAATAACAATTACTAGTGACTCCTCGGAGTTAAGAAGTGATATAGATAAAACACTCAAGAAAATGAGTGAAATATCAGAAAAATCAAAAGACATTCAAAATAAGTTAAACGCTAGAGGTGCAGAAGACTTTGCTCGAACTTTGTCTAGTGCGTTAGAAGATGTAAACGAAAAGCTTGAGAAAGCGAATGAAAATTTATACAACGCTGAAGAAAAGTTTAATGATGCATCTGCTAAAGCTCATGAGTTATTTACAAATGGTGCTGATGAAGATTCATTAAATAAAGCATTTGCAACACAGCAAAAAGCTGAAGAACAGATGCTTAAAGCTCAAGAGAAAGTAGAACAATTACAAAATCAACAAGCACAAATTACTGAACAAACAACCAATCAATACAATGCCCAAACAGATGCATTAAGTATGCAAAAGGAAGAATTGTCACAACAATTTAGTATATTAGAAGGAATTCTAAATAGTGACATGGCTGATTTGCAAGGTTCTAAATGGCTAACGGTGTTAAAGACAATTACAGATGGTGCAAAGAAAGTTGTGGATATTGGTAAAACAGGTGCTAATGGAATTCTAAGTGCAGGAAGAAAGATATTTTCAGTATTCAGCAATAACTCATCAGGTGGATTATTTGGTATATTCAAAAAGGGAACAGTTGAGAAAACAACAAGTGCTTTTAAGAATTTAGCTAGTACCGCTGGAACATTTACATTTGCTTTGCTAGGTGCAAGAAGTGCATATACGCTCATTAGAAAAGCTACATCACAAATTCTTTCGGACAATCAACAATTGTCTAATACGATTAGTACGATTTGGAATAGTATCGTTTCTGCTATTACACCAGCAGTTACGGCTATCGTTAGTACATTTGCAACAATTCTAAATTATGTCATAGCGATTATCAGTTATATTAGTAGCTTAGATGTATTAGGCTTAATGAAGAAAGCACAAAAGAAAGCTAGTAGTGCAACAGGTGGATCTTCAAGTTCAAATAAGAAACAGCAACAACAATATAGTTTTGATACTGCTGAAACGATTCAAAAACAAGAAGACTCATCAAGTGGTGGTGTTGCTAGTGATGTGAATGATTCATATCTAAAGGGTATTGAACTTAGTGGTGATTTACTCAAGTATGCTGAAAAGTTAAAAGCTATATGGGCAGATATTCAACAAATCGGTGCTAACTTATGGAATGGTATAAAAGAAGGCTTGAAGTATATGAATTCCGGTCAACGTATTCTAGAAGTATGCAAAAGACTATTAGATAAATTCCTTGATGATATCAAGAAATGTACTGAGGCTACAGTTGAGTGGAGTGCAAACTTAAATTGGGGACCATTATTTGATTCGCTAGCTACTGTATTTGAAAGCTTAGAACCAATTCTAAGTAGAATAGGTGATTTGTTTGTATTCATCTATACGGAAGCATTACTTCCAATTGCTGGATGGGTAATTGAATGTGGGTTGCCAGCTGTTCTACAAACAATAGCTACAATACTAGACACAATTAGTGCATTAATAGAAGCATCAATGCCCGGATTACAAGATTTGTGGGAAACCATAATTAAGCCATTAGGAGAATACCTAGGCAGTACATTCTTAGACGTTTTAGAAAATATCCAAACTTGGTTTGAGTCAGCTACAGGATGGATTAATGAAAATCAAGAAGTGGTTTCTCTTATTGTTGAAATACTAGGAACTATGGTTGTTACTTTCATTTCCTTGTACGCCGCTTTAGAAATTGTTAACGCAGTAATGACGATAACATCAGCACTATTTGCCTTCCTTACATCACCAATTACGCTTGTAGTAGTAGCGATAACTGCTTTAATAGCGATTGTTGTATTACTTGCTACGCATTGGGATCAAGTGAAAGAAGCGGCAACGAATTGTTGGAATAAAATTGTTGAGACATTCCAAAGTGCTTGGACTTGGTTCAACGATAACGTTATTACACCTATTGCTGAAGGTTTCAAAGGCTTTATTAATACTATTATTAGTTGGGCAGAAAGCGGTGTAAATGGACTTATTAGTGGTGTTGAAAGTGGTGTGAATGGAGTTATCGATTTAATCAATAGCTTTGGTTTTGATATACCTGATTGGATACCTAATCTTGGTGGTAAACACTTTGGTTTAGATATATCGCATGTTAGCTATGGAAGGGTATCACTACCAAGACTTGCTAAAGGTGCAGTAATACCACCAAATCAAGAGTTCTTAGCAGTTCTTGGTGACCAAACACGAGGAAAGAATATTGAAGCTCCTGAAGGATTACTACGAGAAATCGTTCAAGAGGAAAGTGGTTCTCAACAACAAATCAATATCGTTGCTCAAGGAGAAATGTCTCAATTAATTAAACTATTGAGACTAAAACTTCAAGAAGAAGATAAGCGTGTTGGCAGTAGCTTAGTAGTGGGAGGATAATATGGCAGATTATACATTTGATAACGGAATATATATTGATGGTCAATATTACAACGTACCTGTTACTAGCATTAAAAGAAAAGCCAATAAGATATGGAAATATGCAGATAGAACAGAAGAAGGAATTCACGTTGGTGAAATCTTAGGTATCTATTACAATTTTACGATTAATATTGGTGATATTCATGATGCTGATGAATACGATAGATTCTACTCGGATATTACTAATTCTACGGCATATAGAACAGTTAAAATGCCATCTGCTGAAGGTGGTAGAGATTTTACATTCACTTGTTATTTCGATAGTGTATCAGATGAAATAGCTAAATCTTATAAAGGTAAGAACATTAAGAAAGGTTTATCCTTCCAAATGGTTGCCAAAGAGCCAGCAAGGAGATAGCTATGGAAAGATATACTTCATGCAAGGTAGAGTTAGAATTGTATGATGTAACTGCGATGAGCGATTCTAAGTTTATTGCATCAAATACACAGAGCTTTAGTGATATAAGCTCAATTAAGAACACATCGGAAATAGTCAGAATTGCTACATGCGAGGATGACTATTTTCTTTTAGATGGTTCTTACCAAATGTATGATGATGTGACGAATTTAAAAAATAAGATTGGATATATGAGTAGCGAATACTCTTCTACAATTCAATCAACATTTGCAAGTAATCACTCATCAGTTGGTATCACATTCTATTTCTATGAGACTTTACCTGATAAAATTATGCTCCATTTTACAAATGGTAATTCATTTGTAGCAAAAGAAACATTCTATCCAACGCTTTTAGATTGTGAGATAAACAAGAAAGATGGATATACAGAATATGTATACTTTGCAAGCATTGGAGCAGAAGACTATAACAAGATGGTTATAGAGCTAACTAGTGCTAATCGTTTTATTCGTTTGAATCATATCGAATACGGTGTAAAGCTAATCTATGGCGATGATTACAAGAGAAAAGTTAAATCATGCACACTTACCGAAGAAGTAGATATCACATCTAGTGAACTACCAATCAATGAGTGCAAGTTAGAACTAGTGGATGATGAGAAACTATTTGAAATTACAAATCCAAAGTCATATTACAAATATCTTCAAAAGAGACAAAGATTTAAAGTGTATGAAAAAATTGATGATACTGAAAAGCTTATGGCTAATCATTATCTAAAAGAATGGACGCAAACAAAGTCAATGTTAGCGTCTTTTACTTTGCAAGATGTTATTGGTTTGATGAGTACAACAACATTCTATGGTGGCATGTATTCTAATGTGACCGCTAAAAACTTAATAGGCATTGTAATGAATGATTTTGGCTTTACTGATTACACAATAGATGAAGATATCCAAGACATTGCTTTAACTGGTTATATCGGTATTAAAACACATAGAGAGGCACTACAACAAATAGCGTTTGCATGTGGTACTTGTATCGATACTTCTAGAAGTAGTGGTATAAACATCTACAAACAAGTGTTTGATACTGTCTTTACAATTGGTAAAGATAAAAAGCTAATATCTACGGCTCATGAAATTACACAAAAGGATTTAGTTACTGGTGTTTCAATGACTACTCATTTATATGAGTTAGAAACAGAAACAAGCGAAGCGTACAAAGGTACATTAGAAGCAGGAACACATAAAGTTACATTTAGTGATTCATATTCTAATCTATCTATTACAGGTGGAACAATTACGGCATCCAATTGCAACTATGCTGATATTACAGTTAGTGGTGATGGTGAAGTAGTCATCACTGGTTATAAGTATGTCGATAATACGGCAGAGCGAATTTATAAATTGAGTGAGTTACCAAGTGCTACAGATGAATGTATTACTACTATTACAGATGCAACACTTGTAAGTAAGAGCAATGTGGATACATTAACTAAATACATGTACTACGTTAAGCAATTTAGACTTGAACATACTGTATTACTCATCTTAGAAAATGAGCAAGTATCAGACATGGTAGCAATTAGAACAAATGATTGTTATGTGCCATTGCTTATTACCAAGATGGAAACAGATTTGACAGGTGGTTTTACAAGCAAAGTTGAAGGTATTGGTTATGCGTTAAAGATGAACGAATACTACAGAACTGGTACTGAATTATATGCAGGAAGTGAGGGGATTATCTAATGTGGCAAACTCCTATATATGATAGAACACAAAGTGATATCGATAACAAGACTGCTAAAGGATATTTGAATATATCGGATTTAAACAGAATTGAAGGAAATATTGCGTATGTTGCTGAAATTATGGGTGTAAGCGTGCAGAAGAAGGAATGGAACATTCTATCCCTTCCTACATCTGCTGACTTCACACGAATTGGTAATAATATTGCAACGCTTGAAAAGAAGATAATCTTTACTACATATGAAGATTACCCTGATAATCCAATCAATACATTCGATAAAGTGAATATTATCGAGGCTTTAATCATGGCTATTAAAGGTGATTATGAACTGATACTAGGACAAACAAAATATTGTGGAGATTCAGAGTACGCAGGAGATAATCTGCTATGAGTGACGCAAATGGATACTTTTATTACCGAAATGGCAAACTGAGATATGTTGATAACTACCATGAATATACTGTAACAAAAGAACAAATTAGTAGATTTAGAAGTGTAGTTGATAGCAATCCCGGTAAATGGAAAAAGGGTAAAGTGAATGAACAAATCATTGATAACCATATCTTCTTTTTTCTTTATAATGAATATGAAGATGACCCAATGAGAAATTTATATTCAATATTAAGATATAAGGAGGC
>CAVCUC010000070.1:0-4909 GCA_963605225.1 bacterium | reverse complement strand
AAACTAAATTGGCAATGATTTTGAAAAGTAAATACGATATTGATCCTGTAACATTTATTGGTTGCTTTGGTAGTGAAAAAGAAATAAAAGAGATGCTTGATATACTTCAAGAACACCCTGAAATAACTGATAGTGACGAAGTATACACTATTGCCGCTAAAGTTGAAAATGTACCATGTAAACCATTAAATGATAAATTGAGAGGATACATGGAAAAATGGGGAGTTAGAGAAAGAACTAAGCCTTGGTGTAAAGATTAAAAAAAGGCACATACAAAATATATGAAAATAAGCACATATTAACTAGTATGTGCTTTTCATATGAAAGGGGAATAAATGGCATTTGATAAGAAAACATGGGTAGACAGAAATGTCGAACACCCAGCAAGAAGAAAGCTAACTGCTGTTAGTGGTGAAACAGATACTTATGATGTAATAAGAGCTGAAGGAACTATTACAGAAGTTGGTGATGCATTTAATGCAGAAACAATGAATGATTTAGAAGATAGAATTGCTGATTCTGTGGATCCAATTGCAGAAAAGATGGTTGTACTCACCATTACCTTAGGTACATCATGGACGCAAGATAGCACTAATGGCTATTACTACCAAAGTGTATCTAATGCAAACATCACATCATCTGATACACCGGTATTAGATGTAAAACTAAGTGGAACAGCTGATAACATGCAAAGCTTACAAAAAGAATGGGCAAAGATACTATCAGCCGAGACATACAACAATGGCATAAAATTCTATGCCAAATCAGCAACCACAAGTAGCTTGACAATCATTGTCAAGAGATAGGAGAAATATGGGAAATTGTTTAGTTACACGAAAAGGCGGAGAAACATACACAATTGGCACATCTACATGTGGTGGTTCATGGGGACAAACAGGTTCGATTATAGATACAGGTTCAACAGATGAAAAACCATATTTTGTAACAGCTTGTGGAGTGAATGAATCTAGTTCTGATTATTCATATGGATATGTAAATGGTTCAAATGATAAATCAAATTGGACAAGATTGTATACGAGTGGAAGTGATAATTTGAAATCATTTGGTGGTGCAGGAACAACATCAAGCGGAACTACATCATATCGATATATTTGTGCTTATACTTCCGCTAAAGGTGGTGGAAGTCGAGCAAGATGTACCGTCACCACACTTGTTAAGGGGGGGTAACTAACCTCATTAAACATCTAGCTAGCATCTTCTACAAGGGGGGTACTAGCATGAGCAACTGTTTATTAGTTAGAAAAGGTAGCGACAGCGGAGAAATAAAATCAACTAAGTGCTATGGTAGTGCGATTGGAGCCACTAATTATTCTAGTGTAATTGATACAGAAAATACTGATTCAAAACAAATCACATATATGTTTGCTTGCAACGTTCAAAGAACAAATTTCTATGTTCAAGGGTCGAACGATAATTCAAGTTGGGCAAATATATATAACCAATATATCAATTATTCCGGAGATGGAAGTTCAACAGTAACTAGTAATTATAGATACTTAAGAATTGCAGTAAATACAACATGGTCAAGCACTAACAATTATGCAGTTGCTTATATTTGGATAAGACAATAAAGGACAATTATATGGACAATTTATGTTTTGGGATGGAAGTTCTCAACATAACACAACTACCTAGAGGGAGTTATAGTCACGCAAATCAAGCACTAGATCTCGGTGGTAAAGATACAGGAAAAGACTATTGGTTCGCAAGAGGGGAAACATATTGGAAGTGTACATGTTGTTGGTACTCAGGTACTAACACATATCACTTCCTTAGTTGTGATTCTAGCGGTAATCCTATTAAAGTGCATTGTGCTGATGGGGTAGACAGAGTAGTAACTGTATCATTAACACATGACAATAATGCTAGAACTATTGGCAAACTGTATCATGATGAAATCATGTTCCAAGAGGGAACAAAGTATCCCATAAGCGGTAAGGTAACAGGAAATCATATTCACTTGGAAATTGCGGAAGGTGACGTTAGACAACGCTACAAAGCAACTAATGGAACATGGACACTATACAACGAGTTAAATCCTCTAGAAGTTATGTTTGTAGATACTTCGTTTACAACGATTAAAAGCACTTTAGGAGCAAGTGTTAAAACATGCTCTAGTATCAAATACACAAAAGGAGATGATACTAAAATGACATTAAAAGATGGTTATCAATCAATCACTTATAACAATGCAAATTTAAAAGTGTACAAAGGCTATGGTGATTATAAACAACTACACATGCTTAGTGCTAAAGGCACTGAAAAAGCTACACAAGACATTAAGACTTATGACCACTCAAACATGGTGATTAGTGCATTAGCTAACTGTAATTATTTTGAAATGAGTTCTAAAACCGAGTATGGTCAACATTACGGTGTAGAACAAAGCGAGGGAGACGAGGTACATAGTTCATCTCTTGACCTAGCCCCTAAAAACAGTGCATACGAAGTATTCTATCAATTAAAAGACGGAACATGCGGAAGATGTACCGCTGATAACTATTGGTACTCTAAGAGTGATGTAATATTCGCTTGTACACCATACGCAACAGTAGTTTTCAATGGTGAGAAATGTAATTACAAATCTAGTGCATTCGGCAACAAGGATACTACTTCTAATAGTCAAACAATGTACATGTTAGTTGATGATTCATGGGTAATTGTATGTACAGGTTCAAAAGTGCTACCAAGCGTTATGCAAGCATTCGCTATCGAATGCGGTGCAAAACATGCATTCATTGTAGATAGTGGCGGAAGTACACAAATGATGGCTTACACTTCAAAGTGGGAAAGTATCATCTATACAGGAAGGTATATTCCTAATGTACTAGCATTAGCTAAACTAAAGAGTACAGATACAACGGATGATTCTAAAGACTCAAGTGACGATTCAAAAACAGATACTACAAGTGAAACAGTACCTAAAAAAGATTATGAGGAATTGTACAACGCATATGGCAGACTTGAAGAAAACTACAACGCTATCAAAGAAGATAGAGACAAGTTACAAGACGAATATGATTCACTTTCAAATAGTGCAGACGAACTTCAAGATAGCTATGATTCATTGCAAATCATGTACAAAGAGTTACAAGAAGAATGTGTTGCACTAGAAAATAAGATTATAGAAATAAAGAAAATTGTGACTGATTAACTTGGTACTCTTTGGTACTCTTGGATACTATTTTTGGTACTTTTGGTACTGAAAATGGTACTTTCCAAGTCATTTCCAAGTCAATCCAAGTGAGATTCAATTATGTCTTTTTGTGCTATATGACCAAATTGAAATAATAAATGACTGAATTGAAAGACGGGAAAAAACAGGACAAACATTTTTAAAGGAGAAAGAATATGAAAATGAGCAATAGTTTATACGATATTTTAAAATGGCTAACAGTTGTGGTATTGCCAGCTTTAGCTACATTCTATGCTTTGCTAGCTAATACATGGAATTTACCATATGCGGAACAAATTCCTACTACAATTACAGGTTTAAGCACACTATTAGGTGCGTGCTTGATGATTAGTTCAAGCAACTACAACAAAGAAGATTCACAAGGAGAGTAAGAAATGGACCAAACGCTAATTACTGCGTTTGTTTCGATTCTAGTTGCTATCCTATCAAGTGGTTGGTTTGCTAATGTTATTTCTAAGAGACTATCTAGCAACGATATTGTAGCTAAGATTGATAACTTGGAATATAAAATTGATCAAAACCAAGCCGAGACGTATCGAACACGCATTTTACGATTTAATGGAGAACTAAAGCGAGGCACTAGACATGATGAAGAAGAATTCAACGATTGTCTAAACGCTATCGATGGGTATGAGTCTTTTTGCAAGGCACATCCTAGTTATCCAAATAATAAAGCTATACTAGCTATCGAAAATATAAAAGAAGTTTACAAAAAAGCATACAAAGAAAATGATTTTGAATAATCATAAAGTAGCATAGTTTGCAGGGTAACTTAAGGTTACCCTATTTTTTATTGCAAAAAGTATATAGTTAAATTAATGCATTAATGGTAAGGGAAAATATATGGAAATAACACTAGATGAAAACGAATTAAAGTTTACTGATTCATTTGATAATTATGGCGAAGAAACAGAACAAAAAGAATTTTGGAATGATTTGTCTATTGGAAAAGAAGAAATATAAATAAAACAGGGTAACTTAAAGTTGCCCTAGTTTTGATGCTTTAGCTTTTAATTTGTTATATTTAATATTATTGATTGGATATAATGTTTTAAGTTTTAAATATTCACTATTTGATACTCTAACGGCAATAAGAATATTATCTTCTAATTTTTTTACAAATTCTAATGAATTATTCTTTTCATCTTTGCATATGAAATCAGGTGAAGAAAGTATGGAATCAATATTTAAAATAGCATTCGTGTAAGAACCATTGTTTTTAAATTCTTTAGCGTGTCTTTCAATATGTTGGATTCTATCATCAAACATAACTATCTTTTTGTTTATAAAACTTGGATCAAGTTTGTATTTGTTAGAATATTCATCAGTAATTTCAAATAATATTTTCATATAAAAAGCCCCTTTGGTAGGGGCTTAAATATCATGACTTCATGGTTGGGCGACAGTTCCAACATCTCATCGGTTTTACCCTACGCTTGACACTTTCGTGCGTGATAGCCGTCTTTCTATCCTCACAAAGCCATAGCAACATGTTTGTTGTATAAATAATTTAGTTTAAAAAGAGAAAAAAGTCAATTATATGTTGCGTATTAAATATAATATGATATAATAATTACATGAGGAGGTTGAAATGAAAAAGAAGAAAAAGAAAAGCTGTATCAATTGGCAAGATGTGATAGTCAACGCAATTGTACAGCTAATAGTTGGAATTATCTTAATTCTAATTGATAA
>CAVCUC010000069.1:5186-10770 GCA_963605225.1 bacterium | reverse complement strand
ATCTAGATGCATTAAATTTTTATCATTTTTACTTAGAAAATAATTTAAGGCACTTTTAGAAGTGTATTGATCTTTTTCGTATGTCTTACATGCTGCAATGCGATCACATATACTTTCTGCTAAATAGCGATATGGCATTTTTATAGGTGTATATTGTCCATTAATAACATCAATCCAATATTCAAAATGATGCTTATTTTTTCCTTTATGATGTAACCATCCCGGAGCAAATCCAAATCGTTCTTTTTCATATGCATATGGGGAACGATTACCTTGATAATAACGAATACTTTCAAATAACTCACTTGGCGAATATTTGCTTAAATCATGAGTTAAACCTTGGCTATATAAGCCACACATAAAACAATATTTTCTTACTAATTTACGATGGTGATGAACTGTTTTTAAATGACCAGTTACTTTTTGTAGTAGAGATAATTTATTCATATATCTATTTTATGCTAATCATAAATAAATAGCATTTGTAAATTTTTTCATCTTTTAAACAATTTATATATATTTCATGCTAAAATACTAGAAACGGAGGGAAAGATGAACCGTCACGAAAATAGAAAAAATGCAATGTTTTGCACTTATCAATATTTAATTAATCCAAGAGAGATTCAAGAATTAATCGAATCAAACTATGACTTTGATTTACATAAAGAAGATCCATATATCGAGAAAGTTATTGAAACAGCTATTAATAATCGCGAAAGATATGCTGGTTATATTAACCAAGTCTTAGAAGATTGGACTTTTTCTCGTTTAGGATATATCGAACAAGCAATATTACTATGTGGATGTGCTGAATTTGATTTAAAAGAAACTGAAACTCCTGTAGTTATTGATGAATATATTATTTTAACGAAAGAATATTGTGATCCTGAATCATATAAATTAATTAATGGAGTATTAGATCGCGTATGAGTCAAAGAGTTATCTCTGTTTCAACTCTAGTACGTTATTTAAAAAATAAACTTGAATCAGATAACTTGATTCAAAAAGTACTAGTTGAAGGGGAGATAAGCAATTTTAGTAGTTATCGTTCAGGTCATTGGTATTTTAGCTTAAAGGATGAAAATAGCTTAATTCGTTGTGTCATGTTTTCTTCCTATAATAAAAAAGTTAATTTTTCACCAAAAGATGGCGATAAAGTCATTATTCAAGCTGATGTGTCTGTATATGAACAAAGAGGGGATATACAGCTTTTAGTGTATGCAATGAAGTCTGATACGATTGGTGACTTATATTTAGAATATGAACGATTAAAAAAGAAATTATTTGATGAAGGCTTATTTGATGATAGCCATAAAAAAATTATTCCAAAATATCCAATGGACATTGCTTTAGTTACTGGGGCAAATACAGCCGCAAGAAGTGATGTTTTAACAACTTTAAACCGTAGATGGCCAATTGCTAAGATTCATGAATTTAATGCCTTAGTACAAGGAAAAGAAAGTGCCTCACAAGTGATTGATGCTCTTAAAAAAGCAGATACATGTAATTATGATGTCATTCTTCTTGTTCGAGGTGGTGGATCAATTGAAGATTTATGGTCTTTTAATGATGAACAATTAGCAAGAGTAATTTATGATTTGAATACACCTATAATTACAGGAATTGGTCATGAAATTAATTTTACAATTAGTGATTATGTTGCCGATTTAAGAGCTCCTACACCAACAGGAGCTGCAGAGAGATGTGCTCCTGACCAAAAAGATGTCTTACAGAATCTAAATATTATTTATGATCGAATTACTAAGGCTATTTACCGTAAGAAAAATATATTAAACGATGAATTAAACGATTATAAAAACTCATATGTGTTTACTTCAAGTCAAAGATTATATAGTGAAAAAGAAATCTATTTAGAAAACTTAAATCGTGCGTTAAATCAATCTCTTAAAATATACACTACTGAATTAAACCATGAACTAGATCAATATTCTAATCAAATGACACAACTTATTAAGGATAAAACGACAGCCTTAAAAACAACTTTAAATACAAATTCAGAACATTTAATTGCAGCAGTAAAACTTACTTCTAACCAAAATAAAAATCAATTAATACAATATGCAAAACTATTAGATGCGTACTCTCCTCTAAAATCTTTAACAAGAGGATATGCAATTATTGAAAATAAAGAGGGGAATTCTATAAAATCTGCGAATAATATAAGTGTAGGGGATACTCTTACAATTACTTTACAAGATGGTAAAGTAGTTACTCAAGCAACAGAAATCATCAAGGAGAAAGAACATGCCTAAGAAAGAATTAACATTCGAAGAATCAATGAAAAGACTAGAAACAATTGTTTCTGTTCTAGAACAAAATGAAGAATCTTTAGATAAAACAATTGATTTATTTGAAGAAGGATTAACATTAGTAAAAAATTGTGAAAATAAGTTAAAAAACTTTGAATCAAGAATTGAACAAATTCAGAAAGACAGTGAGAATCATGACTAATTTTGAAGAATACTTAAATCAAAAAATAGATTTATTAAAACCTAGTATGACTAGAGAAGCTATGCGTTATTCCTTAATGGCAGGTGGGAAAAGATTACGTCCTAAAATGGTATTTTCTGTCATTAAAGGATATGGACTAGAAGAAGAAATTGGCTATGATTATGCTTCAGCTTTAGAAATGTTACATACATATTCCTTAATTCATGATGATTTACCAGCAATGGATAATGATGATTTAAGAAGGGGTAAACCAACGTGTCACAAACAATTTGATGAGGCTACAGCGATATTAGCAGGTGATGGTTTATTAACATATGCTTTTGAAGTATTAAGTACAGCAAAATTAAGTCATAACGATTTAGCGGTTAAAGTATTAGCTACTAATGCGGGTAGTAGTGGAATGGTACTAGGACAAACACTAGATATGCATGAAAATGAAGAAGTTGATTTCAATTTACTTCAAGATATTTATAAATATAAAACAGGATGTTTGTTCTCTGCTGCTTTAATGCTTGGGGCGATTGCATCTAATAAAGTAGATGATCCTACTCTTAAATTATGGGAAGAAATAGGTATTAAAATTGGTATTGCATTCCAAATTCAAGATGATTTATTAGATGTAAGAATGAATAGTGAACAACTTGGTAAAAGTAACTCCGATGAACGCAATCATAAGGTAACTGCAGTAACACTACTAGGTGAATGTGAAGCAGAAAATCTCATGAATGAATTATATTCAGATTGTGATAGAATGATTAGTAGTATAGAAGATTTTGATAATTATGAATTAACAAATCTACTAAATGGAGTGAAAACAAGATTAAAGTAGGAGGCAAGAAATGAATCTTAATGATATTCAAGATCCTTCATTTCTTAAAGAATTATCTATTTCTGAATTAAATGAATTAGCAAGTGACATTCGTTTATTTTTAATAGAAAGTATTGCAAAAACTGGTGGTCATTTAGCAAGTAACTTAGGTGTTGTAGAGTTAACAATTGCTTTACATTATGTATTTAATTCACCTATAGATAAAATCTTTTTTGATGTGGGTCATCAATCTTATACCCATAAAATATTAACAGGCAGAGCAAAAGACTTTCCTAAATTAAGACAATACCGTGGCTTAAGTGGATTTGAAAAAAGAAGCGAAAGTGTCCATGATGTATGGGAAGCAGGGCATAGCTCTACTACTTTAAGTGCAGCTTTAGGTATGGCTGTTAGCCGTGATTTAAAACATGAAAATTACAATATCGTTCCTGTTATTGGAGATGGAGCGCTTGGCTCTGGTATGGCACTTGAAGCATTAAATTGTATAGGTAGTGAAAAAAGAAATATGATTATTATTTTTAATGATAATAATATGTCTATTTCTAAAAATGTTGGTGCTCTCTCTAAAAGTTTTTCAAAGCTTCGTTCTGGTAAAGGTTATAACGATCTTAAAAAGAACATGAAGTCTATTTTAAATAAAAACGATGTTGGTAAACATGTCTTAGAAGGCATGAAGTATATGAAGGATTCAGTTAAAGAATCTGTTGTCGATAGTGGTATTTTTGGTGAGTTTAATCTTGAATATATGGGCCCTGTTGATGGTCATAATATTTCTGATTTAATTCAAATATTAAATGTCGCAAAAGAACACGAAGGACCAGTAGTCGTTCATGTTATTACCAAAAAAGGTAAAGGATATTTACCTTGTGAAAAAGATAGAGAAGGCACTTGGCATGGCGTTGGGCCATTTAATATTGAGACAGGAAAACAAATTAAAGAAACTGCTGCTGGATACATGAGTTGGTCTAAAGTAGCTTCTGAAGCTGTTGTTGAACTAGCCGCAAAAAATAAAAAAATAGTTTGTTTAACTCCTGCAATGATTAATGGAAGTAAACTAGAAAATTTCTTTTCAAAATATCCTGAAAGAAGTTTTGATTGTGGTATAGCAGAAGAACATGCGGTTACTTTCTCTGCAGGACTTGCAATTAGTGGCTCTAGACCATTTTTATCTATTTATAGTTCATTTATGCAACGAGCATATGATCAAATTAATCATGATGTATGCCGTATGGATTTACCGGTTGTATTTGGAATAGATCGCTCGGGACTAGTTGGAGAAGATGGTGATACACACCATGGTGTATTTGATATTGGATTACTAAGACCATTACCACATATGATTTTAGCTGAACCAAAAGACGCTAAAGAAGCTAGAGATTTATTCTTTACAGCGTTCTCTCAAGATCATCCATTTGCGATTCGTTATCCAAGAGGAGATACAAAAGAAAGTAAAGATTCCATGAATTTAATACCTATTGGAAAATGGGTTACTTATTGTGATAATCCATCTAATCAAGTCGCAATACTTAGTTATGGTCCTGATGTCGATAAAATTATTTCTAAAGTAACAAATAATGAACTACCTGTAACAGTAATCAATTGTCGTTTCTTAAAACCATTTGATACAGAATTATTAGATGAATTGGCTTCTAGAAATATTCCTTTAGTTATCTATGAAACAGATATGTTAACAGGAGGATTAGGTTCAGGAATTCTTGAATATTATAATGACAATAAAAAACAAGTGAATATCACTCGTATTGGTATTAAAGATAACTATGTAAATCAAGGTTCAATTAAGCTATTACGCGAACAAGAACATATTGATTTGAACACCCTATTTGATAAAGTATTAGCACTAATAAAAAATTATGATTAAACATTTATATATCGAAAACTTTATATTAATTGATAAGCTAAGTCTTGATTTTGAAAAAGGATTTAGTGCTTTTATCGGTGAAACTGGTGCAGGTAAATCTATATTAATTGATGCGATTAGCTTATTATGTGCAGATAGAGGAAGTGCTTCTTATATTAGTAAAGGTAAAGATAAAGCAATCATTGAAGGTACATTTGATTTATCTTGTGATAAACATGCTTTAAAAGTATTAACAGAAGCAGGTTTTTCTACGGATGATGATGTTACATTTACTAGAGAATTATCGTTAAACAGCAAAAGTGTAGCTAGAATTGACCATCGTATAGTTTCATTATCTTTGTTAAAAGATGTTTTAAGGGATGAAATAGATATCCATGGACAACGTGATAATGCTTACTTATTAA
>CAVCUC010000069.1:0-5176 GCA_963605225.1 bacterium | reverse complement strand
ACTTATTAAATGTAAATGAGCATATTCATTTATTAGATGAATATTTAAATATTAATGAATTAAAAAGTACTGTATCAAATTTATATCGAGTATATAAATCCTATTGCGATGAAAAAGAAAAAGCATTACAAGAGACTTATAATGAAAACGATTTAGAGTACTTTGAATACCAATTAAAAGAAATTAGTGATGCTAATCTTAAAATAGGTGAAGATGAAGAACTTGAGCAAAAAGAAAAGTTATTTCATACTTTAAAGAATTCTTATAGTAAATATAGCGAAATTATTTCTTTATATGATTCTATTGATGGTGAATTCTATGAATTAAACAAAAAGATACAATCTATTGACGATCATTCTGAATTAGATTCGATTAAAGAACATATTAATGATTCCTATTATGGTTTAAATGATTCTATTTCTGAACTAAAGAGCTTTTATTCTAATATTGATATTAGTGAAGAAGAAATTAATGAAGTAGAAGAACGCTTATTTGTAATACAAAAGTTGAAACATAAATACGGGCATTCAATTCAAGATATATTAAATAAAAAAGAAGAATTAGAAAAGCAAATTTCAATGTATGCTAATCGTACGGAATTCTTAAATGACTTAGACCGTAAAATAAATGATTCCTATAATGCTTTCCTTGTAGAAGCTAAGAAATTATCTGATACAAGAAAAAAGGGTAAAGAAAAATTAGATAAAGAAATTATTTCTCATTTAAAAGATTTATCTCTTCCTAATGCAAAATTCTTTACAGAGATAAAAGAAACAAAAGCAAGTACTAATGGAATTGATCAAGTAGAATTCTTAATAAGTATGAATAAAGGGGAAGATTTAAAACCATTAAGTAAAACAGCTAGTGGTGGTGAATTGTCTCGTTTAATGCTTGGTTTAAAGGTGATTTTCACTAAATTACAAGGAATACAAACAATTATATTTGATGAAATTGATACAGGTGTAAGTGGTGCTGTAGCTAGCTCTATCGGTAAGAAAATGGCCGTATTATCAAATGATTGCCAAGTCTTTACGGTTACTCATTTAGCTCCAGTAGCAGCTTACGCAAATAATCATTATTTAGTAAAGAAAAAGACACTTGATGATTCTACAATTACATCTGTAATAAAATTAGACCGCAAAGAAACAATTGAGCAATTAGCTTTAATTTCTTCTGGTACAATATCAGATTTATCCGTTCACGCTGCAGAAGAGTTATTAGATAGAAGTAAGATTTAATATGGCACATGTATATTTTCATATTGATTTAAATGCTTTCTTCGCAAATGCTGAAATTATTTTGAATCCTGAACTAAAAGGTAAACCAATTGCTGTTTCTGGTAATACAAGAAGAAGTGTTATTTCTACAGCAAGTTATGAAGCAAGAAAATATGGTGTTCACTCAGCAATGCCTTTATCTGAAGCACTTAGTTTATGCAAAGATTTGATTATTTGTGAACCTCATTATAAATGGTATTCAGAATTATCAAATGATTTTATGAATATCATTAAAAGTTATACAAGCGAAATAGAACAAGCTTCTATTGATGAATGCTACGCTGATATGACAGAAGTTATCAAAAGATATGAAAAACCTTTAGATTTAGCTTTTGAAATACAGCGAAAGATTTTAAATCAACTTAAATTACCTTGTTCTATAGGAATTGGTCCAAACATGTTTTTAGCAAAAATGGCTAGTGACTATAAGAAACCTATGGGAATAACCATTCTTAGAATTCGAGAAGTAGAGAGTAAACTATGGCCTTTACCAATTGGAGATATGCGAGGAGTAGGCGAAAAGACAGTTCCTTATCTTTTAGATTTAGGTATTAAAACAATAGGTGATTTAGCTAAATATGAAGATAAAGAAGAATTAAAATCTATATTTGGTAAAAATACAGATTTAATGATTGAGCGAGCATATGGACATGATTCACGAGAAATTGTAAAAGAATATGATTCAAAATCAATGGGAATTAGTTAAACATTTGATGATGATATCACAGATTATGAAGAACTAAGAGGATTAATTCGAACATTATCTAGAAGACTATCAAATCGTTTAAAAGAAGATCATAAATATGGATATTCATTATCTATTCGTATTAAATATGCTGATTTTCACAATGTGAATCGTTCTATACAATTAGAACGTCCTATATATAAAAGTGATGATATATTTGTTAAAGCAATAGATTTATTTGATTCTAATTGGAATAATGATCCTATTCGTTTATTAGGAATAGCGTTATCAGATTTTAAAGAAATCAATGAAACGGAACAAATATCCATATTTGATGATCAAAACAATGATATTAGCTTAAATGCATTATTACATGAATTAAATCATAATTTAGGTAGTAATCAATTAGTATTAGCTAGCGAACTCAATAAGGTGAAGAAATGAATATACAAGATTCTTTTAAGCAATATAAAACAGAAATCACGATTAATGAAGGATTATCTAAACATACGATTGAATCTTATTGTAGTGATTTGCTTATCTATTTTCAGTATTTAGAATCTATTTCTATTGATGATACAAAAGACATTACAATGCACGTAATTGATGATTTTATTGCTAGTTTACGACAAACTCATAAATCTACATCAATCTATCGTATTTCCGCTTCTATTCGTTCATATCATCATTTCTTATCATTTTATTATAATGAAGAAGATCCAACGATTAATTTAGAAGTATCTAAGGGTCCTAAAAAACTACCTGTATTTTGTACTGTAGAAGAAATAAATTTATTAATGAATAGCTTTAATGACGATGATAATGAAGATTTGTTGCATCATAGTATTTTAGAACTAATATATAGTTGTGGGTTAAGAATTTCAGAAGTATGTTCACTAACTATAAATCGAGTGGATTTAGATGTAGGTAGTTTAAGAGTGCTAGGAAAAGGGGATAAAGAACGTATTGTACCAATCCCAAAAGGGACTATTCCACTTGAAAAAAAATATCGAGATATACTTCGACCAATATATTTAAAACAAAAAACAAATTTATTCTTTATTAATCGACTAGGGCATAAAGTTACAAGCCAATCAGTCGAACTTATGCTAAAATCTAAGTGTAAAGAACTGGGAATACAAAAAGAAATAACACCTCATAAATTGCGACATAGCTATGCTACACATTTATTGCAAAATGGAGCTGATCTAAGAAGCATACAAGAAATGTTAGGACATAGCGATATTCAAACAACTGAAATATATACACATGTACAAAATAAGCAATTATTTGAGAGTTATGCAAAATTCCATCCAGGAGAAAAAGGAGATAAATTAAAATGAGTAAAAAATTCAATCGTATTTTTACTATCGTAGTCGATTCATGGGGCTATGGTAGTATGCCTGACGCTGCTAAATATGGCGATGAAGGAGCAGATACAATGGGTCATATCGCTGACTCTGTAGAAACTCTTAACTTACCAAATTTACAAAAATTAGGCGCATTTAATCTAAAGAAAATTAAACAACTTCCCGCAGTAGATAATCCTAGTGGTTATTATTTAAAGATGCGTGAACATAGTAATTCTAAAGATACTATGACAGGACATTGGGAAATGATGGGACTATATATTGAAGAACCATTTATTACATTTACAGAGCATGGTTTTCCAAAAGAATTAATTGATGAATTAGAACAAAAAACAGGTCATAAAGTCATTGGTAATAAAGCTGCTAGTGGTACTGTAATTCTTGATGAATTAGGGGAACAACATATTGCGACAGGGGATATGATTGTTTATACTTCTGCAGATTCTGTATTACAAATTGCCGCAAGTGAAGAAACATTTGGCTTAGATGAATTATATAGATGTTGTGAGATTGCTAGAGAAATCACAATGAAACCAGAATGGAAGGTTGGTAGAGTTATTGCTCGTCCATTCACTGGTAAAACAGCTGGCAACTTTGTTCGTACAGCAAATCGTCATGACTTAGCATTAAAACCTACAGGCAAAACGGTATTAAATAGCTTAAAAGATGCTAAATATGACGTAATTTCCATTGGTAAAATCAATGATATTTTCGTTGGTGAAGGTATTACAGAAGCATATCATTCTGAATCAAGTGTTCATGGTATGGAACAAACAATAGATTGTGCAAATAAAGACTTTAATGGTTTATGCTTTGTGAACTTAGTTGATTTTGATGCTAAATGGGGTCATAGACGTAATCCTAAAGGATATGCTGAAGAATTAGAAAGATTTGATGAAAAACTAGGTATTTTACTTCCAATGCTTAAAGATGATGATTTAGTTATGATTACTGCAGATCACGGTAATGATCCAACTTGGTCTGGAACTGATCATACTAGAGAAATGGTTCCATTATTCTTATATAGTCCATCATTTACTGGTAGTGGTTTATTAAGAACTAGTGATACTTTCTCTGATATTGGTGCTACAATCGCTGATAACTTTGATGTAGAAGCTCCAGTATGGGGAACATCATTAATGGAATACTTAAAATAGTTTAAATTGAATGAAACTAGAATAAACGCTCATAAAGAATAAATCTCTAATGAGCGTTTTCTTTTACATTTAAGGCCAATTGTCTAAGGAATTTGCATTGAACATCGGTCAAATCATCGCTAATATATTTAAGATAAAAGGGACGATTCTAGTGAAAAATATAGATTTGAATGAAATTAAAGATACGATTCTAAAAGAATTACCTCATCTAATATTTTGTTTTATGAGATGGGTTATTTTTCATTTGATTATTTTTATGTATCATATAGCATTACCAACTTGGTATATCATATTTCGTTTAAGTAGAACATCATTTAGTATTGGTAAAACAGGATATAAATATATAAAAACATATTACGCTAAATCTTAAATATATTAAAATTGCATAACATACATTATGCGAAGTTATGAATAAAAGATATTAAAAAAGGAAGCTATGATTAATATAATCGACTTCCTTTATTTAATTAATACAATATTTTATTTATTCAATACTTTAGAAAGAAATTCTTTTGTACGAATATTTTTAGGATAATCAAATATTTCATTTGGTGTTCCTTCTTCAGCAATCAAACCATTTTCCATGAATATGACACGATTAGATACTTGTTTAGCAAATCCCATTTCATGAGTAACAACGATCATTGTCATACCTTCTTTAGCTAGAGTTTGCATTACATTTAGTAC
>CAVCUC010000068.1:0-10771 GCA_963605225.1 bacterium | reverse complement strand
CCATAATGGTGTTTCTTTTACAAGTGCGGGAGATTACTTTTATAAAAGAGTATTAATTATACTTAGTGAATACGAAAGAACATTATTTGAAATTAATATGTTAAATGAAAATGGATGTATGTCTATTCGATTAGGTGTCGATTATATGACAACCTATATTTACGATGATGCTTCTTTAGTGAACTTTCTTCAAGAGCATCCTTCTATTCATATTGAACGTTTCATTGCAACGCCAGACGATTTAGAAAAATCATATATTGAAAATCAATACGATATTGTTTTATCGCATATTCATGTACCTTCATCAACATCTACTCAAAAGATATCTCATATTCCTTTTGGTTTTTTGGTAAGTTCAAACGACAAACTTTCAAACAAGCCATATCTATCTATTGATGATTTGAAAGATAGATATGTTTGTGCGACTGGTGGAAATTTATTATTCATTCAAGAATGCAATCAATTCTTTAAGTCTACGGGTTCATCTATTGTTGTACACGCTACAGCAACAAATGAACTATTTACAAATTTAAAATTTATCGAAGAAAATCAAGCTATCTTCATAACAACTGGATATTACTTAAATTCAATTTCTGGAAGTAATCTATATAAATTTATTCCCTTTAAATACAATGGATTAAAGAAATTACCTAATCATGATGTATTTATGTATTGTGAAGAAAATTATGCCGCACAAAAAGACATAAAAGAATTAAGAGAATATTTGAGAAAATTACCAACCAAAATGCAATTTTAGTCCAAACAAAAAAGGACGACTATCTCTAGCCATCCTATGTTGTTTATTATTCCTCTTCTTCTAGTTTACCTAGTTCACGTGCATGTCTTCTTCTATCTAGACTTGTTAGATATTTCTTACGTACACGGATATCTGTAGGAGTAATTTCTACTAATTCATCATTATTGATAAATTCAATAGCTTCTTCTAATGTTAATACCTTTGGTGGTACAAGTTTCATTGCTTCATCGTTACCAGTAGAACGTACAGCAGTCATCTTCTTATTCTTAATAGGGTTAACTGTCATATCCATGTTCTTACTAGACATACCAATGATCATACCTTCATATACAGGAGTTTGTGCACCAATGAATAATTGACCACGTTCTTGGATATTCCATAATGCATAAGTCATAGCTCCACCTGTTTCAGTAGAAATTAATGCACCGTTTTCACGTTGTGGAATTTCACCCTTAAATGGTTCATATCCTGTAAGTCTTCTTACCATTGTACCTTCACCACGAGTAGAGTTAATGAATTCTGAACGGTAACCAATTAAACCACGAGTTGGACATTCATAAGTAATTCTTGTGTATGATCCAACATCTTCCATATCTTTTAGCATACCTTTACGACGATTTAATGCTGAAATAACAGTACCTGAATATTCATTAGGAACATCACATACTACTTCTTCCATTGGTTCCATTGTTACGCCATCAACCTTTTTCATGATAACTTCTGGTCTACTAACAGCGATTTCATATCCTTCTCTACGCATATTCTCTAAAAGAATAGATAAGTGTAATTCACCACGTCCTGATACTTTAAATGTATCTGTAGAATCTGTTTCTTCAACTTTTAGACCTACATTGACTTCTAGTTCTTTTTCTAATCTTTCACGAATATTTCTTGAAGTAACAAACTTACCTACTTGACCAGCAAATGGTGAATCATTAACCATGAAGTTCATAGATAGTGTTGGTTCTTCAATCTTAATTGTTGGCATTGGTTCTACAGTACCAACTGGGCATAATGTATCTCCAATAGAGATATCTGAAATACCAGAAATAATGCAGATTTCACCGCATTGAGCTTCTGGAACAGAGATTCTACTTAATCCTTTATAAACAAAGATTTGGTTTGTTTTACCCTTCTTATCTGTACCAATCGCATTACATACTTCATATTGACTAGCTTCTTTGATTGTTCCTGAATAAATACGTCCAATACCAAGTCTTCCAATATAGTCATCATATGCAAGTGCAGAGATTTGCATTTGGCAAGGCTCATCAATTAAGTTTGGATAAGCTTGTGCATGATTTAAGATTGTTTCAAATAAAGGTACGATATCTTCATTTGTATCTGTTTCATAGTTATAACGAACAATACCTTGTCTAGCTACACCATATAAAATAGGGAAATCTAATTGTTCATCTGTAGCATTTAAATCAAGGAATAATTCATATACTTCATCTATTACTTCTTCAGCACGAGCATCTGGTTTATCCATCTTATTAATTAATAAGATAGGTCTTAATCCACATTCTAGTGATTTTTGTAATACAAATCGAGTTTGTGGCATTGGTCCTTCTGAAGAGTCCACAAGTAAAATAACTGTATCTACTGTTTTAATAATACGTTCTACTTCACTAGAGAAATCTGCGTGACCTGGTGTATCTACAATATTAATCTTGTAATCTTTATAAGATACAGAGCAGTTCTTGGAATAAATCGTAATTCCTCTTTCTCTTTCTAGATCGTTACTATCCATAACGCAATCTACTGGTTTTTCGTTATCTTTAAAAACATGACTTTGTTTCAAAAAAGCATCAACTAATGTTGACTTACCAGCATCTACGTGTGCAATTACAGCAATGTTAATAATCTTTTGATAATCCATATTTTTTATTGCTCCCTAAAACTTAATTATTATATGTGCCTTTTTCACAAATTACAACAGAAAATACCAAGAAATCTAGTATAAATGCTTGTTCTTTGTATAAACATGCAAGCATTATTTTTACTACCCTATATCAAAAGAAAAAGTGATACACATGCATCACCTTTTCAAATATGATTAATGTTCTTTGTGTTCAAACAACAAGATGCTTGGTGCACCAGTTGCAGATACTAAGAAACCTAGTTTAAATGATTCTGTTTCTACATTTTCATCTTCTTTTAATGTATAGCCTACTTTTTCTAATGCACTCTTCATTTCATCGAAGTCGTTTACATTAATTCTGATAGCATAGAAACCTTCTTTTACTTCTTTGTTCTTAAATTGAATTAAGTCTGTAGAGTTACCTGATTGATCTTTCATGACATAGTAATCAAATTGATCATTCTCGAAATGATGCACAATCTTCAAACCATCTCTGCCTTCTAGCATTTTCATGTAAAGCTCAATTCTAGTTGTCGTAAATACAGAATAAAATGACGAAATAACCATAATTTCCTCCTCGTCTATCTAATAGACTTCTTATTTATCTTTATTATATACGCATATTTATTGCTAAAAATAAGAAATTAGATATAATTCAGTTAGTTAAGACTAACTAGGGAGGTATTATGTTTTTAAAGATTGAAAACTTATGTAAGGGATTTGGAGAAAAAGAGAATCGTGTTGAAGTACTAAAGAACTTATGTTTAGAAGTAAATCAAGGGGAATTCTGTGTTCTTTTAGGTCCTAGTGGTTCTGGTAAATCTACCCTATTAAATATACTTGGTGGAATTGATTATCCTGATAGTGGTGAAGTCATCATTAATGGTGAAACAATGAATGCATTAAATAATAAAAAGCTTACCGCATTTAGAAGAAATCATTTAGGTTATGTATTTCAAATGTATAACTTAATCCCTGATTTAACAGTTAGAGAAAATATAGAAGTTGGTGCATATTTATCTAAGCATCCTTTAGATTTAGATGAAATCATTGATACTTTAGGACTACATACTCATCAAGATAAACTCCCTAGTCAATTATCTGGTGGCCAACAACAACGTACTTCTATTGGTAGAGCCATCATTAAAAATCCTGATATTTTATTATGTGATGAACCTACTGGTGCCTTAGATTACAACACAAGTAAAGAAATATTAAAGTTAATAGAAACCGTGAATCAAAAATATGGTTCAACAGTTTTAATGGTTACGCACAATGACGCAATTAAAAATATGGCAGACCGTGTAGTTAGATTAAGAGATGGTCAAATACTAAAGAATTATATTAATGAAAATAAAATCAAAGCAGAGGATCTAGAATGGTAAAGTGTCCTTTAAATCATCGTTATAAACGATCTATTAAAAAAGATTTTGCGAAGAACTTTGTAATCTTCATCCTTATTGTATTAATGGTCGCTGCTGTAAGTGGTTTTGAAATTGCGAATAATTCTGTCGTAAAAACGATTACTCATAACGAAGTAAGGTTAAATCAAGAAGATGGTTTCTTTGAAGTAAAGAAAAAACTCAATCATTCTCAAATACAACTCATAGAAGATGAAGATTTAACTTTATATGAAGAATTCTATAAAGAAGAATCTATTGATAATGGCACTGATTTTCGTTTCTATATAGTTCGAACTCAAGTTGACTTACAAGAAGTATTAGATGGAAGACTCCCAGAAAATGAACAAGAAATCGCCATTGAACGACTATATGGTGAAAATAACAATCTTCATATTGGAGATGATTTAGTATACAAAGATATCAGTTATAAAATCGTTGGTACTATTTCACTCGTCGATTATAGTTGTTTATTTCAAGACAATAACCAAATGATGATGGATTCGATTGATTTTGGTGTTGGTGTAGTCACATATACTGGTTTTAATCGCATTAGTATTGAAGATACAACATATCGCTATGTATATAGATGGAATGATAGAAGCTTGTCCTCTAATGAACTAAATGATAAAAATGATGACCTAAAAGATCTTTTAGTATCGAATACACAACTAGATGAATTTATTGAACGCTATAACAATAAAGCCATTACCTTTGTATTAGAAGATGCTGAAAGTGATGGTGCAACGATGTATATCTTTTTGTATCTAATGTTACTACTCATCGCTTATATTAGTGCAATTACTATTTCTAATACCATTCATAAAGAATCTACGGTCATTGGTACACTTAAAGCTAGTGGTTATACAAACCATGAACTATTAATGCACTACATGTTTATGCCTACCCTAGTTTCTATTCTTGGTATTATTGTAGGAAATATCTTTGGTTATACCTACATCCAGAATTTAATGAAACAAGTATATTTTAAGAACTATTCTCTAGCAAAGTATGTTTCTTATTTTAAATGGGATACCTTCTTACTTGTTAGCTTATTTCCACTAGTCATGATGTTTGTGATTAACTATCTTGTTTTAAGAAAAACATTAAAGTTATCTCCATTAAAATTCTTAAGAAAAGACTTAAGTAAGCATAAACACAAACGTGCAATCAAGTTACATCATACAATTCCGTTCTTCTCACGTTTTAGAACAAGAATCATCATTCAAAATAAGAATGCTTATATTACTTTAGTTATTGGTATCTTAATGGCAAACTTACTATTCTTCTTTGGTATAGGATTACCTGATGTTTTAAATAATTATTTAGATATTGCTAGTGTTGGTGTTATTGCACCATATGAAACGATATTAAATATGCCTCTATCTTTATCTAAGTCTGATCATAAATTAGAAGCGAGTATCAATCTACTTAACTTTGTAAATCATGTTCAAACAGAAACTGAAGGTGCAGAGAAATTCTCTTTCTACTCTTTGAAGATGTTAAAGGGAGATATTTATAAAGAAGATGATATCAATGTATTTGGTATCACTAAAAATAGCAACTATTTCCCTTATGAATTAAAAAGTAATGATTGTTATATCTCTAAAGCATTATCTACTAAATATGAGTTATCTATTGATTCTTATTTCACTGTTTATGAAGCATCAGATCATAAAACATACACTTTTAAAGTAACAGGTATAACAGAAAACAATGCTTCCTTAGAGTTCTATTTAAATATGGATAGCTTAAATGATATTTTTGAGTTAGGTGATGGTACATTTGTTGGTTACTTATCTAATACTCCTATTGATGACATTGACTCACAATATATTAGCCAAGTTATTACAGCAGAAAGTACTGCTAGTGTTTCTAAACAATTATTAAGTTCTATGGGTGAAATGATGACTATATATTCATATTTCTCATTAATCATCTATGTACTTGTCTTATATTTATTATCCAAAATGATTATCGAAAGAAACACTTTATCGATATCCATGTCAAAAATACTAGGATATACCAATTTAGAAATTGCTCGATTATATGTCGTATCAACAACTATTGTCGTGATATTTGCTGCACTTATTTCTATACCTTTTGTATATGGTCCACTAGTTAAAGTATTTGAGCAAATCTTCTATATTGAGATGGCAGGTTGGCTGCCACTCGTAGTAAGTAAAACCATTGGGGTAAAAATGTTTATCACAAACATTATCTTATATGCCCTTGTGTCCTTATTAGAATTCAAAAGAATTAGTGCAATTAAAAATGATGAAGCACTTAAAAATGTGGAGTAACTTTATGAGAAATTTATGCAAGTTATTATTTATTACAAGCTTATCGATTAGCCTTTGTGCATGTACTGAAACTAGTGATGAACCTACTATTACAACTAGCATCAATGAAGAATATGAGGAAGTAGAAGAAACTTATAGTTATCAAAAATCTGATTTAGAAAATGATAAAGTAGAAACTGTCTATGTTAACTCAAATGCTTATGGTGAAGTAGAAAAAATAGAAGTCGAAACAACTTTAAAAGCTAAAGAAACAGGAAATATTGAAGATATCCATGCTTTAGAAAATATCATTAACACTAGTGGCGATGAAAACTATGAGATTCAAGACAACAAACTTATTTTTGAAAACCATGGTAATGACATCACTTATAAAGGAAGTACAAACAAAGAATTACCAGTAGGAGTTCATTTTACTTATTACTTAAATGACAAAGAAATAAAAGTAGAAGATTTATCGCATCAATCAGGTCACTTAAAAATTAACGTAGAATATACAAATAACACTCCTTTAACGAATAACGTTCAAGTACCTTTTGTATGCATCACTTTATTTATGCTTAATCCTGATAAATTTTCTAATGTAACGCTTGATAATGGTAAGCTAATCAACACTTCCGATTATAAGATTGCAGTGTTATACGCGGAACCTGGTCTAAAAGAAAGTTTAGCTTTATATAAAGTAGATACATTTGATGATATCAAGTTAACAAGTACCGCTACGATTGAAGCAGATGTAACAAATTTTACGTTAGATTATACTTCAACACTAGTTTCTAACGGTCTATTTGATGAAGTGAAAGATTCTAACATCAATGATTTAAGTAGTTCTATCAATGACCTAAGTGAACTAAACACTAAAATAGATGATATCAAAGATGCGACAAATCAATTAAAAGATAAAGGTGATGAACTCGTAGATGGTGTATGTAAATTAAAAGATGCGATTACTACCCTAGATGATGGTATACAAACTTATAATAGTGCCATTTCTAATATTTCTACTTTAACTAGTTCTTTAGTAACACTAGCTTCTTCTTTAAATGCTGTCGCTACAAATGATTTATTAAAAGGTGTAACAAATAGTGTCGAAACAACAAGCCAAATCTTAGATGTCATGCTTAGTTATACGGAAACAATTCGTGCTTTAAAAGAAACAGCAGACCAAATTAATCTAGAAGACTTGAGTGAACTAGATGATGAAAATACAACTAAGATTGCTATTACTACACTAAAAGAAAGCTTGGATTGCTTTGATGATACAAAGTTATCAGAACTAAAAGATACACTTACTAGTCTAAAAGAAATGTTAAATAGTGAAGAATTTACTACAGGTTATGCGACACTAGTTGCTTCAGCAAATAAACTAAATGAAGCATGTAGCTCGCTCAATTCAAATGATAGTGTTAATAAGTTAACTAAAGGTATACAAGCTATAGCCGATGGTAGCTCTACGCTAAAAGATGTCATCGTTGAACTAGATGGAAATATGCCTAAATTAAAAGATGCTATTAACGAATTCTCTGATAAGATAAATGAAACAATTGATGATTCTAGAGATGATTTAAATAAGTATTCTGGAACAAATATGAAGAATATTATTTCTAATATTAAAAATCTAAAAACAGTAGATCAAAACTATGATACATTTGTCGGTAAATTAGATGGTACTACTTCTTCTGTTAGCTTCATCATTGAAACAGACGCAATTAAATAAGCTCTAATCTCATAGAAGATTTTACAAACACCTTGAGTTTTACTAGGTTTTAATTGTATAATCTTCTATGCATGCACCAGTGGTGGAATGGCAGACACGTACGCTTGAGGGGCGTATGAGGCAACTCGTGCAAGTTCAAGTCTTGTCTGGTGCACCAATTGTAATCAAACGAGCCTGATGGTTCGTTTTTATTTTATAGGTGATGAAGATGAAGGGTTTAGGAACAATTATTAATGTATTAGGTATCATACTTGGTGGTATTATTGGACTACTATTTAAAAATGTATTAAAAACACGTTATCAAGAAACAATCCTAAAAGCTACAGGTATCGCTGTCATGTTTCTAGGAATATCTGGGACAATATCAAAAATGCTAGTGATACAAGACGGTTCATTATCTTCTATTGATAGTTTACCCATGATTATTTCTCTAGCACTAGGAGCCTTTGTTGGTGAATTACTCGATATTGATCATAAGATAGAAGAATTTGGTACATGGCTTAAAACTCATACTGGTAACACTTCTGATCAAAACTTTACAAGTGCCTTTGTAAGTGCGTCTTTAACAGTATGTATTGGTGCAATGGCAATCATTGGTGCTTTACAAGATGGAATTAATGGAGACTACTCTGTATTACTTGCTAAAGCCATACTAGACTTCATTATCATCATGATTATGACTTCTTCTATGGGTAAAGGATGTATCTTTTCATTTATTCCTGTAGGTATATTTCAAGGATTAGTCACTTGCTTTGCCATATTTATTTCTAGTTTTATGACGAATGCAATATTAAATTCCATTTCTCTAGTAGGGAATATTCTAATCTTTTGTGTTGGTCTAAATTTACTTTGGCCAAGTACTATTCGTGTCGCAAATCTATTACCTTCTTTACTCTTTATCATTATTTTTACAATTTTCTTCTAATTTTTGTGACCTAGTTCCCCTTTTTCCTGTCTATATGGGTGTAAAGGAGAAAACAAAGATGAAAAAATTATTTGTTACTGCATTATGCATTTTAACTTTAGTAGGATGTTCTTCTACTAAAAAAGAAGATGAGGTTGTGATGATTGGTGATTCTACAGAAGATACACAAATCGCTACTCCATTCCATGAAGTAACTTCAATCTCTGAAGCTACTAGTGAAACTGGATTTAACTTCAATATTCCTACTGAAATTAATGGTTACGCTCCATATACATATTTTGTATATGACGATGACATGAACATGATTGATGTCCGCTATGGAACAGAAGGTAACGCGAAAGCTTATGTTCGTAAGGCAGAAGGAGACGCAGAAAAACTATCTGGTAACTACAACTCTTTTGATGAAACAAAGACTGTTAATGTAAATGATGTTAATGTAACATTAAGTTTAAATGGAGAAGTAGCTTACGTTGCTGAATGGAACAAAGATGGTTACAGCTATTCAATAGATGTAACTGATGGTTTAAGTGAAGCCGAAATGATGGAGCTAGTAGCTAGTATTGATTAATTATGTTTACAATGAAGGATCAAAGTATTATCCAATTGTATTTGGATAGAGATGAAAAAGCTATTCGTGAAACTGATAAAAAGTATGGAAGATATTGTTTTAGTGTCGCAAACCATATTCTCTTTAATCATGCCGATAGTGATGAATGTGTAAATGATACTTATTTTAAGGCGTGGACTTCTATTCCCCCTGTACTCCCTGAAAATCTAAAAATATACTTAAGTAAAATTACACGAAATCTCGCTTTGAATCTTTATGAAAAACTACATGCTGAAAAGCGTGGTGCTTCACAAACAAATGTTGTTTTAGATGAAATTAGTGAAATTGTAGGTAAGAGTAGTGTTGAAGAAGAAGTAAATAGTGTCTTACTTACAGATAGTATCAATACATTCTTAAAAGAATTACCACAAGAAAAAAGAAAGATATTTGTTCTTAGATATTGGCATATGTACTCCATTTCAGAAATATCCACCCAATTAAATATTTCTGAAAGTAACGTAAAAATGTCTTTATCTAGAACAAGAAGTGCATTACACGATTATTTAGTAAAGGAAGGATTTGCATCATGAAAAAAGAATTACAATTTTTACACTCCCTGAATGATATAGATGATTCTTTCGTTGATGAAGCAATCGAGTTTAAAAGACATAAATTCCCTTTTCTCACACAACCAAAACTCGTCCCTGTCCTAAGCTTTAGTATGTGCTTACTTCTTCTATTTGTCTTTATTTCTTATAAACCTAGTCAACAAGGTGGTGAATTAACTGTTGGTGGAAATCCTTATAGTGAAACATATTCTTCTAGTGAAGTAGAAGATAAACTTGGATATACACTAACTGCACCAGTGATAGAAAATACAACTGTTGAATACTATATTTTAGATACAATGGTTGAAGTTCAATATTACGAAAATGATGAACAAAAATACTTCATTCGTAAAGACGTTGGAACAGATGATATCAGTGGTATCTATACAACATTTGATTATAGTGAAACGATTACTTCTAATGATTTAGCTATTACAATTAAAGGAAATAGTGATACGTATTATCTAGCAACTTGGATTAGTGGAAAGTATACCTATGCTTTCTATGCTGTTAACGGGCTAGATAAAGAAACACTACTTTCTTATGTAAGTAAAATTAATTAATCCCTTCAAAATAATCGAGTAGGAGGGAAAATTAAATAAATTTTCCCGACCTCTCACACCACCGTGCGTACGGTTCCGTACACGGCGGTT
>CAVCUC010000067.1:556-11051 GCA_963605225.1 bacterium | reverse complement strand
CAGTAATGCCATACCTAGTATGGGATGAAAGTGATCCAGATGCTACAACAGGTACTTGGGAATACAATGGTCAAACATATGACAAAGTTAAAGCTTCTCAAGGACAATTAGATGTATTAAAGACAATCTTAAATTGGTCTGAAGAACCATTTGATGCTTCATACTTTGATACACATGAATATGTAGCAGGTGAAATTGATGAATTAGCTAATGCTGGTGTACATGCTGAATACTTATCAACATTACAAGCATTAAAGAAAGAAATCCAAGCTTATGTAAATTATGCAGATGCTAAGATTGCTGCTGGTGCTAAAGAATCAGATTTAACACTATTCTCTACAGTTAACTTACATATCTTCCAAACATACTATGGTGGATTAAGACAAAACGCTGATGGTACAGAATGGATTTATGGTGATTATGATCTAGTAAGTCAATTCGTTGAAGGTGGCCAAGGCTTAAAAGAATGGTTAGAAGACCAAGGTTCAATGTTTGCTGATGGTAAACAATTAACACTTATCGGTGCTCTATGGTACAGAGAAAACCAAAACTTAGGTTGCGATATGGATGGCGACGGTGTTGCTGAAATGTCAGGTAACTGGGGTACATATTTCGTTCCTCTAAAGACTACAGTTGAAAGTAAAGAAGGAAATGAAATCTTAACTAGAACAACAGCTAACTCTCTAATCGTTGAAGATGGAAAAGTTACTGGTGTTAAAGCTACTCAAGCTGATGGTACAGAAGTAACAGTTCATGCTAACAAAGGTGTAGTTCTTGCTACAGGTGGATTTGCTGCTAATGTAAGCATGGTTGTAGAAAACAACGAATACTGGGATTCAAGTTATGTAACAGAAAACATCAAGACAACTAACCGTTCATCACTACAAGGTGATGGTATCACAATGGGTGAAGAAGTTGGTGCTGCTGTTACAGGTATGGGATTTGCTCAAATGATGCCTATTTCTTGGATTGACAATGGTAACTTAGCATTTGGTGGTGGCCAATATGCAGTTTATATCAACCCAACAACAGGTAAGAGATTCGTTGATGAATCTGCTGAAAGAGACGTATTATCTCTTGGTGAATTTGCAAATGGTATCACATACAACGGTGTAAATGGTGTATTCCTAGAAATCACAAATGCTAATACAGCTATTGGTATTCCTTATCCATATGACACATATGAAAAAGGACAAGTTGTTGAAATTTCTCATGATGATGTAGAAGGTAGAGTATACTACGTATCAAGTGCTGAAGAAATTCAAGCAGTTCTTGATGAATATGGTATGGAAGCTAATCCAGAAGATATCTACGCTACAATCAAACAATATGATGAAGCTTATCTAAACAACGAAACACCTGCTGATGGTATCCATAAGAGTGCTGCTACAACTACTGTTGGAACAGTTACAGAAGATGGCGAATACAAGCTTGAAGGTGAATTACTACGTATCAGAATCATGGCTCCATCTACTCACCACACAATGGGTGGTCTAGTTGTTGATACAGAACGTCACGTTCTAGATACAGATGGTAATGTAATCAGTGGTCTATATGCTGCTGGTGAAGTTACAGGTGGTATCCACGGTGGTAACAGACTTGGTGGTAACGCTATCGTTGAAATTCTTGTTTCAGGTAGAACAGCTGCTAACTCTATCGATGAAGATAACAAATAGTATCTAAATCAAACTAAATCAATTTAAGAATGGTATGGAATAAAATCTGTATCATTCTTTTTTTTATGCAAATTTAACGTTTTGTTTATTATCTTAAAAATACATCGAACTATAATTTTATATAGATAGTAGGGGATAAGAAGTAATTATGAAAGTATATTCAAAGATTGATGATTTACCTAATGGTATAGCAAGCGATAAGTTAACAGAAGGATGTTTAGTTTTAGAAGGTGGAGCGTTTAGAGGTTTATATACTGCAGGTGTAATTGATGCGTTAATGCAAAATGATATCAATTTATCTTGTACGATTGGTGTTAGTGCTGGAGCTTTAAATGGATTAAATTATGTCTCGGGAAATATAGGAAGATCTGCTCGTATTAATCTTAGATATAGACATGATTCTAGATATGTGGGAATAAAAGCATATCAACATAATAAAGGAATTATAGGATTTGATTTTGTGCTAGATCAAATTAATAGTAGTGATCCAATGAATTTAGATTATTTTTGGAATCCAAACAAAAGATTTATTGTAGAAGCAACAAATTGTAATAATGGGGAACCAACATATTTTGAAAAAGGAATATGTTCTAATATTTTAAAGGCAATACAAGCTTCTGCATCTATGCCATATGTTTCTAAAATGGTTAAGGTTGATGATGAACCATATTTAGATGGTGGATGTTCTAAAGCTATTCCTTATGAATGGGCGCTTAACAATGGATATCAGAAAATAGTCATCGTTCGTACTAGACCACTAGATTTTAGAAAAGAGAATGAAATGGATATGCCAGCATTTCATGTTTATAAAAAATATCCAATGTTTGCGAATAGCTTAGCATCTTGTAAATTGGAATATAATCGTGAATGTGATGAGATTGTTAAATTAACAGAAGAAAATAGAGTGTTTACGATAGCACCTTCTTGTCCTATTACGGTAAGTAGAGTAGAAAGTGATATGGAAAAGTTAGGGGATTTATACTATTTAGGCTACAATGATGCACTATCTTGTATAGATAATTTAAAGAGATATTTACAAGATAAATAGAAAAGTCCCTTGGAAAAATAGCAGATTTCTAAAAAAGTCGCTTGAAAAAGTTGTACATTTCAAAAAAACTCCCTTGAAAAAGTTGTGATTTTTCAAAAAAGTCGCTTGAAAAAATTGATTTCTTTTGATTATATATAGATAAACAGGAGAAAATTATGCTTCGAAGAAAAATAGAACAAACTTTATTAAAATGGAAAGAAGATATCAATCATAAACCGTTAATAATTAAGGGATGTAGACAATGTGGTAAAACAGCGTCTGTATTAAAATTTGCAAATGAAAATTACGAGAATGTAGTTTATTTGAATTTTTTAGAGAATCAAGAATTAGCTATGATTTTTAAAGGGTCTCTAGAAGTGGACAATATAACGATGACAATGTCTGCTTTGTTAGGTAAGAATGCAGTATTTGAAGAGAATAAAACAATAATAATATTAGATGAAATACAAGAATGTGCAGAAGCTAGAACTGCGCTAAAATTCTTTTGCTTAGATAAAAGATATGATGTGATTTGTACAGGTTCTTTATTGGGTGTTAGTGGTTACAAAAATACACCATCATCTATTCCAGTAGGTTATGAAACTATAATTGATATGTATCCGTTGGATTTTGAAGAATTCTTATGGGCTAATGATATTCAAAATGAAATTATCGAATTGTTAAGAAAATGTTTGAATGAAGAATCTGTAGTTCCTTTAGCAATACACAATAGACTTAGACAATTATTATTACAGTATATTATTGTTGGTGGAATGCCTGAAGTAGTGCAATCATTTGTTAATCATAAAAATATGAATGATATATTAGAATTACAAAGAAACATCATTCGTTCCTATTCTGATGATATGTTGAAATACGCAGATAAGAAAGATAAAGGATGTATAAAGGAATGTTTTGAATCTATACCTAAACAACTCGCAAAAGAAAACAAAAAGTTTCAGTATTCTGTTGTAAAAAAAGGTGGAACTGCATCTAAATTTGAAGGTTCTTTACAATGGATTGAGGATGCAGGAATTATTTCTCGTTGCTATAATCTATCAACATTAGAGTTACCACTTGAAGGTAATGCTGAAAAAGATATTTTTAAAGTTTATATGTGTGATATCGGATTATTAGTAAGTATGTTAGAAAATGGTACTCAGTTTGATATATTACAAGGTAATCTTTTAGGATATAAAGGAGCAATATTTGAGAATTATATTGCAGATATCTTTTCTAAAATGGGTAGAAAGCTATATTATTTCCATAAAGATAGTGGCTTAGAAATAGATTTTGTTACGCGTTATAAAGGGCAAGTGACATTAGTAGAAGTGAAAGCTAAATCAGGTAATACAAAGAGTACTAAAACAATATTAAATAATTTTTCGAAATATCATGTAAATCAAGCAATTAAACTTGGCGATTATAATGTTGGAAGAAATGAACAACTATTAACATTACCTTTATATATGGCATTCTTACTGACGGAATATTAAAACTCATATTCTTTATGTGAACATGAGTTTTAATCGTGTGTTATTTTTTGATTTCTGTGAGTTTACCATTTTCTAATTTATAGAGTTTGTCACAATAAGTTAATGTGGACATTCTATGAGAAATAATTAGCCATGTAGAATCACTATATTCTGTTTTTAATGTATGTAACATTTCTTTTTCATGGAATGCATCTAAGGCACTTGTAGGTTCATCCATAACAATAATATCAGGACATGCTAGCATGATTCTAGCGATACCGATTCTTTGTTTTTCACCACCACTTAGTCTAGATGCCATTTGACCCATTTGTGTTTCATAGCCATCAGGCAATGATTCAATCACATTACTAATACCTGCTCTTTTAGCGGCTAACTCTATTTCTTCCATAGAAGCATCTTCTTTAGCTATAGCGATATTATTTTTAATCGTATCATCAAATAAATATGTTTCTTGTTCTAACATACCAATTCTTTGGTGAATTTCTTTGAAAGATAAATCGTTTAAGTTTGTATTGTTAAATGTGATTTGACCATTATTAGGATCATAGAAACGAAGTAATAATCTAAATAATGTTGATTTACCAATTCCACTAGGTCCAAAGATACCAATCTTTTCACCTTTTTTAATATTTAAATTTAATTCATTTAACACTTGTACATCTGTATTAGGGTAAGTGAATGATATATGATCAAAATTAATTTCTTTGATTTCACCACAAGTTTTAGGATGTTCTATTTCTTGTACATTAGGTATTGCATCTTCGATAATGAAGATTCTTTCTGCTGCAGCAAATGCTTCTAAAAGATGTGTAACTACAAAAGTTAGAGAGAATGTAGAAGAAAATGAAGCTGCTGCTACAAATGAAATCAAGATTGTTCCTGTAGGATTATTGATGTTTTGTGATATTAAATATGCAGCGATAACAATAATCGATATTCTAGCAATATAAATAAAGAAGTTAGGAACACTAGTTAATATTTGTTGATGAATTGTTAGACCATGTGAAGCTTTGTTCACTTTTTTATTTTCATCTAATATTTCTTCTAAGCGTTTATCACCATTGTTATAGATTTGAATATCTCTAATTCCATATACACTTTCTAGGATAAGTGATTTTAGTTCACCTAGAGATTTACGATAATTCATACCAATATTTTTACCTGCTTTTAAAGCAATTAAAGGAATAATGATAGAAATTAGAATAAATAGGGGAAGTAATACCCAAAAGTAATATGGATGGATATTATATGCTAATACAAGAGTTACTAGTGGTAGTAAGATAACTGTAAACATTGGTCCAATCGTATGAGCAAAGAAGAATTCTAATGTTTCTATATCATTTACGGCAATAGACATTAGGTCACCTTTTTTACGGTCTATAAGAAAAGCAGGAGAGATATTGTCAATTACTGTAAATAAATGAACTCTTAAACTTGCGAGTACTCCATATGCTCCAATATGAGAATATACACCTTCAAGATATCTGCATATTGCAATAAGAGCTGCAGAGATGATTGTTAGTACTAACCAAAGAGTAGGATTAGAATCAAATTGATTAGCCATAGATAACAAATATAAAGAACCAAATCCCATTAGCCCAACATGACTTAAATTACCAATAATAGAAGCTAATGTAGAAATAATTAAGTATGATTTTATCGGTTTAGCAAAATTGAATAAACGCTTAATAATTGTAGATAATGAATAAGTAAATTGTTTTTTCATATTAAGCCATCCTTTCTAGAGCATCTTGTTCTGTTACTAAACGATAATATAATTGTTTGTTCTGCATGAGTTCTTCATGATTACCAGATTCTAATATTTGGCCATTTTCTAGCATGTAGATAATATTTGCATTTTTAATTGTAGATAAACGGTGAGAGATAATGATTAATGTCTTTGTATTTGATAATTCTTCAATACATTTCCAGATTTCTTGTTCGCTATCACTATCTACTGCTGAAGTAGCTTCATCAAAAATAATGTAAGGAGCGTTAGATAATAATGCTCTAGCAATACCTATCTTTTGTTTTTGACCGCCAGATAATCTTGAACCACTATCACCAACACTAGAATCTAAACCATTTTCTAGATTTAAAACAAAGTCTTTTAATTTCACTTCATCTAATACTTCTAATAGTTTTTCATCAGTCGCATTAGGATCAGCTAATAATAAGTTGTCGCGAATTGTACCAGTAAATAAATATACGCTTTGTGGTACTAAGATGATTTTCTTTCTAAGTTCAGCAACAGACATTGAATTATAGTGTTTTCCTTCAATGTAGATATCACCTGAATTTGCATCAACAAATCGCATAATTAAAGAAGCTAATGTACTTTTACCACAACCACTTAATCCAGCTAAGGCAACTACACTTCCTTTAGGAATTGTTAAGTTTACATCTTTTAATACTTGCTTATCTTTTGTATAAGAAAAGTTAATATGTTTAAAGATAATACCATCAAAGTTATCTGGATCATTTTGTAGACTTGTATCATAAGGACGTGTTGTATCAATGCTTAAAATATCATCTAACTTTTGTGCAGCAGAAACAGCAGTTAAAGCATTATGTGTTGCATTCATTAATGTTCTGATACTAGAAAAATAACTATAGGATAATAATAAAATAGTTAAACCATTACCAATAGATAAGATGCCTTGATGTAACTGTCTTGCGGAATAAATCAAACAAACAATAATCGCGCCATAAATAATTCCTTCTGTTAATAAAAAAGAAGTGAAGTTAATCTTCATAAATTTATTGATATCAATATTTAATTGATTCGCTTTAACAGATAGGATTTGTTCATGTTTCTTATCTTGTTCAAATAATTTTAAAGTTGTTAATCCTTTTAAACTATCTAAGTAATATGCACTAATATCTTCTACAGAATGCCAATAGGATTTTCTTAGTTTTTCAATCTTTCCTCTGAAAATATTATTTAAAGGTAATAAACAAAGAGAGACTACAAGTAATACTGATGCAGTAAATAGTGATGTATCTTTTAATTGAAAGAATAAAAATATAGGCGCAACAATTGCGGATAATAAACTAGGAATATAAGTAGAATAATAGATTGTGATTTGTTCTACAGCATCTAAACTACTTGTAATAGCAGATACTGGACCAATCTTTTCAATATAGCCAACATCTAAATTTAATACTTGATTGAATATAATCTTTCTTAAACTAATTCTTGATTGAGCATTACAACGATACTCTAATTCCCCTTGTATGAGTTGTGCTACTAAAGTTAATAATGAAGATAAAAAAGCCATTAAGATGACATTTTTAAGTTCACTGATATCTATTGTGGATGAAAATATTTGACCTAAAAATAATGAAATATATTTAGCAAAATAAGTTATACCAACAAGAGATAAAAAACGAACAATAACAATTGCAATAATCCACCCCCATAAACCTTTGGATAGTTTCATTAATGTTTTATCTAGTAATAACATATCTTTTTCCCCCTAATAAGTTACTATTATAGTTAGTTTTATTTAACTTTGTTCATAAAATGCAACTTAGGGAATAAAAAAAGAAGGGATTAACCTTCTAAGAAGAAACAGTAAGTTTATCAAAACTCATTCCTTGACTCCAACTAGCACAATAAATATCAGTACATCTTTTATATTTATTGAACAGATTTTTCGCTAGATCTTCATCACCATATACTTTCCACATACCGGAAAACTTAAAGTTTTTAGCATGATTATCAATGAATCCTTTAACGTCTGCTGCAGGGTAACTTAGGAATAATCCAATTTCATGAGGAAATTCATTATTTTCTTGTAAACGATTCATTAAATGAAGAATGCATTCTTCAGCAGTTGTTTCACTGTAGCCTGTTTCTTTTAATATTTCTTGTGCATCTTCTGTATATAAATCATGTTTTAAACGCTCTGGTCTATACATATAGAGTAGAGCTATTTTCTTTTCTGTATAACGTAATGGAATTAAATATAATCCCTTAGGTACAAGGATAGAGTTTAATTCTTGTATTTCTTTTTCTAATTGTTCTTTTGTGATATAGGGAACAGGGAATAAACTACCTGTTTTAATATTTGCCATAGTTGGGGCACATTGACGAATTACATTTTCTAATGACATAGTTCACCTCGGTTAGTTATAACTAACTATATTATAAGCATAACAGATATTTTCTCTTAAGCAATAGAAATTTTGGTTTATTCATTTCTATTAAAACTATTTTAATTAAATAATCATTATTATTGAAAAAATAGTTGATAATTAGTAAAATAACTTTGCTTAATTGGAGGATATATGTATCCTTTAAAAAAAGACATTGAATTGGATTTCAATGTCTTTTAGATTATTTTAATATATTTTTCCATTTGTAATTAGGGTTATCCCTAATTCTTTTTTTATATTCTTTGCGATAATCATTTAGGCATAACAAATTGGTACATCCAGCCCATTTATCAGGTTCTGCTTCCATTAGTTCATCATCTTCCCATCCACAATATGGGCAAATATCAAAAGAAGAAATGTCTTCAAATTCATATTTTCCACACACTGGACATTTGTGTGGCGTAGGAACATAATTTTCATCCGTATAATCATAGTCTGGATTTTCACTTAATTTATTCTGAAACCATTTTTTATAATCATTTAGAGATAACTTATTAGTTAAATTTCCGATTTCGGGATGTTCATATTGAAATAAATCATATTTCCATCCACAATGCATACAATAATCATCATGTTTTCCTTTATGGTTTGGTTCATTTTTTTCGCTTTCTGTATCATCAGCAAAATAATATGCATTACATATAGGACATTTCATTGGTTTAAATTTTTTGATTTTCACGATTCTTTCTCCCTCTCTTTTTCTTTTCTTTAAGGTAATATTTATATCCTTTTTCTGGCTTATAATAAGTTACGATAATACCTTTTTTAGTGATTATCGCAAATTCATTTGTCTTCTTATTATATTTATAAGTAGACCCTCTTTCATCAATGAAACTTACACAATCCTTTCTATCAACAGTATTAGCGAACTTGACTGAGTGAGCAATGTAAGATTCAACAGAATCTGCTTCAACTTGAGAGCCATGTCTTTTTTGATGTTCAGCTACTGTTGTTCTATTGAATCCTTTTGCCCATGCAAATCCAGTGTGTTCTGTTATATGTCCTAATGAACCGCCTCTGGAATTACCATAGCGATTACTTGCACCTTTAGTTGCCATGACAATTTACCTCTTTTACACGTTTTGCAATCCATGAATCAAAGCAGACAAATTTTTGTTTGTTTTTCAAGCTATTGAATATTTCACCTGGTAATGTACCATAAACAATAATTTCAGTTGGTTCTAATTCTTTAATGATTTTTTCTAAAAAACAATACCATTCATATCTTTCTTGATTTGTTTTGATAAAACCATGTGTGCCAATCGCAATTATTGAATGTTTTGGAATAGTTTCTAAATATTCTGGAATTAATTCATCTACACCACATCTAATATTTGGTATCAATTTAATTCCATGCTTACCATAAAAGTAACTCAATGATAAATTATCATTCATTTGTGCTTTTTGTTTAATAATTGGCATGTCAGAATGAATACTAAAATCAAATCCGATAATTCCTGCAGTTCTTTTGAAAAAGTTTATATAGCGTTTAGGATTTCTCCTGATTCTCTCAAAAGTATTATCTTTTTCAAAAAAACATATAAAGGTTTGAGATAAATCCCCTTGATATACAATTGCTTTTTCGAAAGGCATAATTGCATTCGGTAATGTTTTAGAAATCATATATTTCTCTAAAATTGGATATTCTTCTTGTTGAGTGAATTTAGCACCATCAACAAGATATGCTTGAAAAGAATCAGGTATTATCTTTTTATTAAATAACATAATTTTATTCTCCATAATATTAAATATTAAATTGGATAGCATATGTCATTCATTGCTTAATTGGAGGACATATGTATCCTTTAAAAATAAGATTATTGCAAAAATAAATTCGAAGAAATTATTTTTGCATTTCATACAACCATAATAAATCACCTCCTTTAATATGTTTTGCGTTTTTTTGCAAATCCATTAGATACACCGCATTGCTTTATTATTTCATCAATAGACAAATTCTTTGTCTTATCATAGTTCATCATATATTCTCCTGTAATTGCTTTAACTTGCCATTCAACGCTTTCATAAGGATTTAGTTCACCATCTTTAAAATTTCTTTCGAATAATGGGACAAATCCCATCATAAATAGGAATGGATGAAAAATTTCATGCATTATAAATCCTCTATATGCTCC